>JAKAHN010000069.1 GCA_021814895.1 bacterium | reverse complement strand
AGCAGGTGTTGGGAACGCTCACTTCTTTTGATATGGCAACTAACATTATTATTATTACGGGCGGTTCAGTGCTGGTTACTTGGCTTGGCGAATTGATGACTGAATTCGGCATCGGGAACGGTGTTTCGCTTTTGATTTTCGCCGGTATCGTTGCCCGTATTCCAACCGGCATAAGGCAGTTTTTGGTCAAATTTTTGGACGATCCATCACAGATGTCGAACATACCGATGTATTTATTTTTGCTGGTTTTGGCAATCGCTATTGTTTATGGAGTAGTTGTTATAACAGAAGCGGAACGTCCTATCCCTGTTACTTACGCCAAAAGAGAGCGCGGCAACAAAGACTATGGTGGAGTTTCCACTTATTTGCCTTTGCGGGTTAATCAAGCCGGCGTTATTCCAATTATTTTTGCTCTCTCTCTCCTCCTATTCCCCCAAATGATTTTCAGTTATTTTTCTGGCTCAAGCGTTGCTGTCTTGGCAAGCATAGCCAAGTTTTTTGTTAATCTGTTCCAGAATGGCTGGTTCCACACAATTTTTTACTTTCTCTTGGTTTTTGTCTTTACATACTTTTACACAGCTGTTACTTTTGACCCGCACGCCATCGCTGAAAATTTGCAGAAAAATGGTGCTTTTATTCCCGGCGTTCGACCTGGCGAAGCGACACAGGAACACTTAAGTCGAACGGTGACAAGAATAACTTTGGTTGGAGCGATTTTTCTAGGATTTGTTGCCGTTATACCATTTTTGATTCAGACGTTTTCCAATGAACCGTCATTTGCCATCGGTGGAACCGCCCTTCTCATCGTCGTTTCCGTCGTCATTGATTTGTTCAAAAAACTGGAAGCGCAAGTTAGTATGAGAGAGTATTAAAGTTTTTTGTTAAAAAATTTGTGTTACACTGGTTTAATAAAGTTAAGAATAAAAAATATGAATGTAAACACCTTTTTAATGATGGGTAAAACCGGTTCGGGGAAAGGCGTTCAAGCGGCGCTTCTATCTAAAGAAACAGGGTTTAAGATATTTTCTTCCGGAGAAAAATTTCGCGAAATGCGATCAAAAGATAATTGGCTGGCAAAAAGAATAAAAGAGGATTATGACAAAGGACTTTTAATGCCGCATTGGTTCGCCTCTTTTATATTTGAGGAAGCTCTTCTTGATTTATCAGATGGGGAAGGATTGATTTTTGAAGGCACTGGGCGGAAAATACCGGAAGCGGAATTGTTTAACGAAGTCGCCTTATGGCTGCGGCGCGAATATAGGGTGTTTGACATTAAAGTAAGCGATGAAGAGGTGATAAGCCGTTCTCTTAAAAGAGGGCGAGACGACGGCCTTGATGCTGATGTTGATAAAATAAAAATCCGCTTATCGGAATATAAGAAATTTACTGAACCGGCCATTGCTTATTTTAAAAATCTTGGCAAAGTCATTGAAATCAACGGCGAACAATCTATTGAGTCGGTTCATAATGATATTATAAAAGCGATAAAAATATAAAATGTTTGATAAAGACGAATCGAAGCAAGTTAATATAATTTCACTCGGCGGTTCGCTTATTGTGCCCGACGAAATTGACACCGGTTTTTTAGAAAAGTTTATAAAATTTATTAAAGACCGAGTTTTAGCCGGCGAACGATTCGTGCTTATTACCGGCGGCGGCAAGGTTTGCCGGCGTTATCAAAAGGCGGCAAATGATTTAGGCATTACAGACATTGAATCAAACGATTGGATTGGAATTCATGTGACTCGACTGAATGCGCAATTTTTAAGAATTATTCTGGGTGAATTGGCCCACAATGAAATAATCATTAACCCAAACGAAGTTTCTGGCGTTACAAAACCGGTAGTGGTGGCAGCCGGTTGGAAGCCCGGTTGGAGCACTGATTTTGACGCGGTTGAGCTGGCTAAGCTGTTTAAAGCCAAACGCCTTGTCAATCTCTCAAATATTGATTATGTCTACGATAAGGACCCAAAACAGTTTCCGGACGCGAAAAAGATAGAGCAAATTTCTTGGACCGAGTTTCGAAAAATTATTCCGAAAAAGTGGGAGCCCGGGCTCAATGCGCCTTTTGATCCGATTGCCGCCAAAGAAGCCGAAGCGATTCCGCTTGAAGTGGCGATAATGAATGGGCGGGATATTGAAAACCTCAAAAACTATTTTGACGGCGAAAATTTTGTCGGCACACTTATAAGATAAAAATTCCAAATAGCAAAAAACAATTTCCAAAAAATAGCAAAGGCAGAAAATTTCAAAAAAGAAACACCCCACCTCTTTATTTTGTTGTTTTATGATTTGAGTTTTTTGGAAATTGTTTTTGGGAACTTTTAATTTCAATTTAAAAAATGGTTACGATTAAGACAAAAGAGGAAATACGGATTTTAAAAGAGGGGGGGCGAAGATTGGCGGTTGTTTTGTCTGAATTGGCAAAAGCGACACAGGCGGGAGTTTCTTCGGCTGATTTGGACAAATTAGCTTACAAATTGATTACTGAAGCCGGCGACAAGCCGTCTTTCTTAGGTTACAAAGGCAAATACGATAAAGAAGGTTACCCGGCTTCAATTTGTGTTTCGGTTAATGATGAAATCGTTCATGGCGAACCGGCAATAACACCGAGAATTTTCAAGGACGGCGATATTGTCAGTTTGGACGCCGGACTGATACATAAGGGATTATTTTTAGATTCGGCTATTACCGTGCCAGTCGGGAAAGTTGATAAACAATCTGTAAAGCTTCTTAAGGTTACTAACACCTCGCTTCAAAAAGGAATTGAAGCGGTGCGCCCAGGCGCTACGACCGGCGATATTGGTTTTGCTATTGAGCAATATATAAAAACTGCCGGTGATAATTATGGGATTGTCCGCGAATTGGCGGGGCACGGCGTTGGTTATGCTGTTCATGAAGACCCGTTTATCCCTAATTATGGAAAGAGAGGCGAGGGTGTAAAGCTGGAAGCCGGAATGGTTATTGCCATTGAACCAATGATAAATATAGGAACTGAGAAGATTTATTTAGCCAAAGACGGACATACTTACAAGACTAAGGATGGTTCCCGAAGCGCTCATTTTGAACACACTGTCGCTGTTACGGATAAAGGTGCGGATATTCTTACAAAATTGTAGAATATAAGGAGCAAGGCGACGATATATTCAAAATCCAGCACCAATTTAAGTAAAACCAGATTTGATTTTTGGACAGTTAAAACAAAACCTAAAACGCCAAACAATATATTTTAGTAAAATTGGCGCGGAAGTGTAAAATATCATTATGGCAACAACTGAAGAAAAACCTTTTTCATCAGGGCAAATCCCGCCGCATCTTGGCGTTGATAGTATGTCGGAGATGCTTGAGCAATTTGAGCTTAGACAGATTCATCGGCTTTTTGTGGACAGAGTAATAGTTTTGGCAGTCGCGTCGCTCGGGCTTATTACCGCTTTGGCTTGGGATGAAGCGCTCCGGGATGTATTCAGGAAATTTTTTGGCGACAGCGAATCTTTGCCGAATAAAATTTTGTATGCCGTTATCATAACCTTCATAGCCGTATTCGTATCAATAATTGTCGGCAGAATATTTATTAGAAATAAAAAAAGAAAAAAATATGACAAAAGAACCTTTTGAAATAAATACCGGTCAGCCTGAATCTGAAAATAAATTTCCGGCTGGTCAGGATGAAGAAGCTCCGGCAGATTTTAAATTAGAAACACCTGCTGGCGATCCTGTTGATAAAGTAAGATTGGAAGAGGTTAGAAGGGGTTTAAAACCAGATTGGGAAGAGGGTCCCCGTGCAGACATCCCTATAACTGTCAAAGGTGTTTCAGGTGGGGTTGTTGAAGAGATACGAAAAAAGAGTTGGTTTAATAAAGTTGTCGCGTCTATAGGTATGGCTGGAATTTTAGGTGGCGCGATTAGTGATAAAGCGTTGGCCGATGAAGATATGAGAGGACCAGGGGAAGGAAGAGCGCCTGTTTTTAGCTCCGGAGAGAGGCCGTCTGACGCCGGTCAGATTTTTTCGGCGGGCGAAAGACAGGGGAATTGGGTTGCGGATTCCAATATAGCCGGCACCCATGAAGTTAGGCAGGAGATAAATAGGGTGCCAGCCGAACCAAATGTAAATGTGGAAAATAGTCAGCCAAACGGTAGAGATGCCCGCAATGGAAGGGTGGTTGGAGGTGGCGGAATGGCAATTGGCGGGTCTGTGGGCCCCGGGAAAAATTACAGAGGGAATTTTGTTTCCCCGGGGATCGGTGGCGGTCCAAGGATGCCTCAAGGTCCAAGATATTATGATAGAGTTGAAGGTAATGCCGGCGGAGCGACTTGGGTTCATGAAGTCGGGAATAATCCCGGGAATCGGTTCCAAACGAAACAAAATGAAAAAATTGATAATGTTTACGAAAGGAGCGGAGGTAAATTTATCGGTACGCACGCTGATGACCAGCAACCCGTTCATCGCAATCCATTTAATCTTAAAAATTGGTTCAAAAGAGGCAGATAAAATTCGTCCAAGGTCGGTCCTTGGATTTGACTAATTTTTTAAAAGATTTTAAACTCATACTATAAAAACACCAGATTCACCTGAAGAAGCTCAAAAAGTTAAAGAGGTTGCCGATAAGGTTGCTTTTATTGACTCCGTAACTAAAACTGAAGGTATGGACACCTTTTTAGTTAAGGCGG
>JAKAHN010000068.1 GCA_021814895.1 bacterium | reverse complement strand
ATCCCCCCAATCAACAGGCAACTGAAACGAATCGGCAACGATTCCAAGGCCATCTGCCGTTGTTTCTGTTTTTTCTCTAATTTTGTTCTCCTTTTTATAAAGAGTTGTTGTTGAAACATGTCCGCCTTTGAAAAAAACCGCGAGAGCGAGAACGAAACCTGCAAGAATAATACTCGCCGGAATTAAACTTTTGCTTTCTTTTGTCATATAATTTTCATATAAACAAAACTAATATGCCGACGAGAACCATAGCCATGCCTATATAAAGGTGGGCATTTTTCATATTCGTCGTTTTCCATTCTTTTACCATTTCAATCAATTCTTTGTTCGCCGCAATCCAAAGAGTAATAACAAGCGGGGCCACAAGAATAACGTTATAGAGCGCAAGATAACCAAAACCTTTGAAATAAGTCAGATGGTCATGCAAAAGCCCTATAACCATTAAGTATGGACCGCCCATACAAGGAAACTGACAAAGTCCGACAAGAAGACCGAGAACAAAAGCTGCCGGCAGTGACATCGCGCCGATCAATCTTCCGATAGAATGATGCGCCACACTCGGTATTTTTAATTTAAGCGGGAATTTCGGGAATAAAGCGCCGAGGATATTCAGTAAACCAAAAGTGACAAGTAATCCTGCGCCAAGTTTGCCCATAAAATGCGGGGTATTGAAAATATGAATAACTTTCAATATACCGATTCCGATAGTGAAATAGGCGGTAAATATCCCCGCTATATAGAGTCCGCCAATCTGTAAAATTTTCTTTCTGGTCATTTGCAAACCGAACAGAAACGCAATCGTAATGAGAAGAATTGAAAACGAGCACGGGTGAACGCTATCAAGAAGCGCCGAAAACGCCACCAAAGGCAAGAGCCAGACCCCGCCCTGCGATAACGTCCAAAGAAAACCGGAAAAACCGGGACTGTATTTTAAGACTACAATACCGACAATCACAGTTAAGACCGCCCCAATACTGATAATGAGTTTTTTCATATTGTTAAGGAGTTACAATTGCTTTAATTTCTAACTGAAGTTCGCCTCCGGTAGTATCAGTTAAAGTGATAAACCTATCAATAATACCGATGCCGGCCGGACCGTGAGCATTCGGATCGTAAACAACCCGGATAACGCGACTCTCCCCGGCTTTAATGGTTTCATTGGCCGGGGGCACATAACCCATCCCCGCCATTCCAAAAGGCCCCTTGATATCAGAATTATCTTCAATAATAAATGCCGTCGTGCACATACAAGAAGTAAGCACCGTACTAACGACAACATCTTTATTACTTGGATTCGTCACAGTAAATTCATGACTAACATTTCCGTCTTTCATAGAGATTGTGCCGAAATCATAAAACGGTTGAGATGCGGTAAGCGCGCTTTTTACAGAATTGACATTTACTCCCTGAACAGCCGATGCTGTAGCGCCATTTTTCTCATAACCCCACAAAACAAAGCCGACAAAAATAAGAAGTGTGGCGACAATCGTAATTATAGTAGTTGGTTTCATATTTAATTAACAATTATAAATTTTTAATTTGACCCAAAACAAAAAACCGCAATTTGAGCGGATGGCGCTTAAAATCAAACCGTAAAAAACGATAATAATTTAAGCGCGATTAAAAAATGACGGGCTTAATTCAAAAAGAGAAAGCCATAATATAATTTTCCAATCACGAAAACGCGATTTTCCTCTTTCTTTTAATTTAAAAAGTGGTGTAAAAGTTTTTTCAATCGAAGGTCGAGTTTGCCAAAATAAAGTCAAGAAAAAACAGAGTGTAAATAAAAGAATCAAAAAAAATTGACCTGATGGGATTACAGAAAAAAACTCGTTAAAAGAGGAAATGTGACGCAACGCCATTGCAATTGCCATCTGCGGACAATCAACGGAATTCTCCAAAGAAAAAAGACAACCGGCGTTATGATTCATAAAAGTAAAACCAAAAATGCCGATTGCGAGAACAAATATAATTATTATTAATGTAAAAAATTTCATCATGTTTATGGTAAAATTATATTTTCCTTTTTCTCATCAATACTGCGTTAATAGAAACAATAACGGTAGAGAATGACATAAACACCGCCGCCAAAGCCGGTTGAAGAAATATGCCGTAACCTGCCAAAACCCCGGCGGCAAGAGGTATGGCAATGATGTTATAGCCTGCCGCCCACCAAAGATTTTGAATCATCTTGGAGTACGTAAGCTTGGAAAGGTGAATAATTTTAACAACATCCCGTGGATCGTTTTTTACCAAAACGATTCCCGCCGATTCTATGGCAACATTCGTACCGGCACCGATTGCTATTCCGATATCAGCCTGAGTTAAGGCCGGCGCATCATTTACCCCATCGCCAACCATAGCCACCCTTAATCCACGATTTTGTAATTCACTAACTTTTTTAACCTTATCTTCTGGCAAAACACGAGCAAAATATTCGTCTAACCCAAGATTATCCGACACTTCTTTAGCTGTTTCCTCACTGTCACCTGTTACCATAGCAACGCGAACGCCAAGTTTCTTTAAATTTTCTATCGCTTCTTTTGATTCGGGACGTGGAGCATCGGAAACAGCAATGACCCCGATTTTTTCCCCATCTATTTCAACCACAATTGCATTACCACCTTTAGTGCCGACAAAAACTTTCTTCCCGTCTATATTCCCTTCCGCGCCTCTGCCGGCAATACGTTTAAAATCAACCGTATCTTTAAGGGGCAGACCTCGCTTCTTTGCCTCCTCAACGATTGCTCTACCTATCGGATGTTCGGAATGCACATTGACCGAACCGGCGAGCATTAAAGCTTCATTGGAACTGACATAGGTTACGAAAAATTTTCCTTCCGTCAAAGTGCCTGTTTTATCAAATAAAACTACGTCGATATTACGCGCCGACTCTAGCGCCATTCTTCGTCTGACCAGAAGTCCGCTTCGCGCACCCATCGTTGTTGAAATAGAAGATACAAGAGGGATGGCCAAACCAAGAGCGTGAGGGCAAGCTATGACCAACACCGCCACTAATCGTTCTATGGCTGTTGAAACTCCGGCGCCAACCGAAATCCAAACAATTACCGTAACCGCTCCAGAACCGATAGCTACAAAAGTGAGCCAGAGCGCGGCGCGGTCGGAAAGCATTTGAATGCGAGACTTCGACGATTCAGCCTCCGCCACCAATCGCATTATCCCCGACAAAAAAGTATTCTCACCGATTTTCAAAACTTCTACAATAAGACTGCCGTCACCATTTATTGAGCCGGCAATTACTTCGTCCCCGACATCCTTGTCTACCAGCTTTGATTCGCCTGTTATTATTGATTCGTTTAATTCTGATTTACCATTTTTTATTTTCCCGTCCGCCGGGATTTTCGCCCCCGGCCTAATTAGAACAAGGTCGCCAACTTTCAATTCAGCAATCACTACAATCTCCGTATCAACATTTTGAACACTAAAATTTGGGTTTCTACTTTTTATTTTTTCGGCTTCATCAGGCAACAATTTTGCCAATTCTTTAAGCGCCCCTTTGGCCCCCTGCACCGCCCTCATTTCTATCCAATGACCAAGTAGCATAACCGCAATTAAAGTAGAAAGCTCCCACCACAACGTATGGGTACTGCCAATAATTGTTTGATAAATACTGTAAACATAAGCAGTGGTAACAGCGAGAGCAATTAAGGTCATCATACCCGGCAATCGCGCTCGAAGCTCACGATAAGCGCTTGAAAGAAAAATATAACCACAATAAAAGAAAATGAAGCTACCAATCACAAGCGAAACATATCCCTCTCCGACAAATTGTGGAGCCACCCAACCGAAAAAAATCTTCGGCAAATCGGAGTAAACAAAAATCGGCACTGTTAATGCGACAGTGATCCAGAACTTCTTTATAAAATCACTCTTATGGTGCCCTTTATGTTTATCATATCCTTGATAACCCCCTTTTTTCCCCGCGCCCCTTGGTAATCCACTTTTTACTTTTAACTTTTTACTTTTAACTTTAATTAATGCCATTCCGCATTCAGGACACATCCCCGGTTTATCTTGTTGAATTTCCGGATGCATCGGGCAAGAAAAATACTCTCCCACCGACAATGAAACATTCTCGTCGTTACTGGCTATCGGTTTTATATGTTCGCAACAATCGCCAGAGTTTGAATTATGATGATTCATATTTAACATATTTCCTTATTGCTGCCCTAATTTGTAAACCTTTAATATCTCTTTGACCGCCTTTTGCTTTTCATTATTTTTTATCTGCTCGACAACATGAGTGCTCAAATGGTTTTCTAACATGACATTTTTAACACCGGAAAGCGCCTGCCGAACCGCTTCAATTTGAGTGATAACATCAACGCAGTAAGTCTCTTTTTCCACCAACTTCTCAAGCCCTCGGATTTGTCCTCCGGCAATTCTCAACCGCTTTAAAATTTTTTTCTTTGTTTCTTCTTTCATAATTTTTAAATTTATATATTATCATATTATACCCTAGGGGGGTATATGACGCAAGCGCTTGGCTTTTTATAAAAATGTCAATTCAAACAACCTTTGTGGAGGTCTGACTTCCACAAATACGTCGTGCCATCCTAGACACGACTCGGTCACTTCGTTCGTTTAACTTTCTGCGCGGACGAAGGGATTCGGACATTACATGTTCAGTACCCCGATTGGTTTTTTCTGTTCGCTTCGCTCCAGAAAAAAGCTCAATCGGGCTTCGAATCCCTTACGTCG
>JAKAHN010000067.1 GCA_021814895.1 bacterium | reverse complement strand
ATATCTTCAGCGAATTGCCTGATGTTTTCGTCGAAATAACCAAATTTTTCAAAAACATTTTTCCTGAAAACCACAGTGACGGGGGCAATAAAAGATCTTGCGAGAAGGTTCGGAAAAACTTCGCTACCGGAATAATATTTATAATTTAGTTTTAAAAGTCTTTCCGGATCGTTATCCCAAAAATGGTAAAGATCGCAATAGGAAACGTCGCAATTAGGGAACTCTTCAAGCTGAGTAACCTGCTCCTTAATCTTATCTGGCAGAAAAATATCATCACTGTCCAAGAGGGCGATATACTCCCCGTTTGAATTTTTAATGCCTGTGTTCCTGGCGCCGGATAAACCTTTGTTTTCTTGATAAATATATTTGATCTTATGGCTCTCAATAAAAGGAGCGATAACATCTTTGGTATTATCGGTTGATCCGTCATCGACGACAATGATTTCAATATTTTTATAGGTTTGATCAATGGCAGAATCAATTGCCTCCTTAATGTATCTACCGGCATTCCAAGCGGGGATAATAATGGAAACAAGGGATTCGGACATTGATTAACTTAAACCAATTTTTTTGAAAAGATTCTCGAAGCGTTTTTTGTAGGTATGTTCGTTTATGGTACGCGTATAACCGGCGCGGGCGATACTCTCGCGTTCGTTGTCGTGATTAAGGTAATATTTTATTTTTTCAACTAAATCGGAGAGGTTGTCGTAAAATACCATTTCTTTCCCCTCTTCATAATACTTACCGATATCTTTGGAGCGGCCAGAGATTGTAAATGCTCTACAGCCAGCCAATTCAAATGGCCGGGCGTGAGTGTGAATAATTGGAAAATGAAGATAAGCTCGAAAGTTATCGAGGAGGTGGAAATCGGGAACGATTTTGTTCGCAGATTTTTTCAGAAACAATCGAGCGATGACAGACGGATCGAAAATGCTTTTCCGGTCGGTTAAGTTAAGGCAGATTTTACTCCTCGAAAAGACTTCCAGCATTTTTTCTTGAGAAACTTTTCCGTTGGGCCAACCAAAACCATAGCACTCAACTTTAATACCAGCGTCTTCTAGTTTTTCTAAAATTTTTACCCGCCCGGATTTTTTTTGGCCGACAAAACTGACAGCAATGTCTTTTTCTAAAGCCAAGGGTTTGTAATCTGAATCGTTACAACCCCACTGCGAAAGGATAATGTTTTTAAATCCTAGTTTTTGATACCAATTTACCGCCTCTGAATAGGTGGTAATAACCCAGCTGAAGTGGGGCGGCCAGTGATACGAGTAATTAAAAAAGCGCCAATAATCATCCGCGAACCAGGCAATACTCTTAGTAATTTTTTTTATTTCATCTAAAGTTTCAAAGTTAAGCTCATCGGTATACATGAAAGCAAAGAAGAGGTCTGGCTTCTCGCGTTTCACAATTTCAAAAAGATTCTGATTAAATTTTTCTTTGCCGATTTCTTGAATCTGATCAAACGGATACTCGATAACTTCAACTCCGGGCAAGCTTTTGAAGGTAAGATAAAAATTGTGATATTCAAAACTCTGTCTTCGATTAGGATCGTAATTTTCGTTCCTGACTCCAGAATAAATTATTTTCATTATTATCGAACTATACCATCAATTATCACTTAAAGACAAGAAAAGATCGGGTGAATTATCAAACTTCAAATCCAATTTTGAAAGGTTCGCGCGGATAGTTTTTTTCTTTGCTAAGATAATTAATAAGTGATCCGAGTTCTTTGGCGACATCGTTTTCAGTAATAATATCAATACAAGGAGCGGGTTCATTAGGCCCAACCGAATGAACGCAGCGCCAATTGTCATAGAGGCAATTAATGTCGTTGCGATATAGCCAGCGATTGATATCAGCATAACCATAAAGAGAAAGAAGCCCAAAGTGGCCGCCGCCTAAAATAGCTAGAGAGGGTTTTTTGAGGGCGATGGCAATGTGAGCTTGAGCGGTTTCGTTGCTAAGAGAGAAGAAGGAATTTTTGACGAGAGCGATATATTCAGAGATAGAAGTTTTGCCAGCGAGATTCAAAAAACCGTCGCCGTAGATTTTCTGAAACCGCTCAGTTAAATACGCATCTCTGCGCCCTCCAGCAATAACAAGAGGGAGGGATTGATTTTTAAATTTCAAGAGGACTTTAGCAAACCTTTCAGCGGGCCATTCCCTTTTAGGCGTCGAGGTGCTAAGAGAAAGAAGGCAATAATTTCCTGGAGAGATACTGTTCTTCTCGAGGATTTTTAAGATAGAAACCTCGGCACCGGCGGGAGCAAAAATTTCCGGAGAATAATCTGTATGCGATCGCCCAGAAAATTTCTCATAGCTTTTGATAAAATGGAGGATGTAGTTTAGGGGCTTTTGGATCCGAAAATCAAAATCTTTATCTGCGCTTTCGGCAATTTCAGTAAAACGGGGAAATAAATTTTTTCTAACATAAGCGATGCTCCGGCGCATGTTTTCATCAAACGGAGTGACGCGTTGAAAAAGAGCTCCATCGTAACCCACGACATCTTCGGCGCAAAGACCGGTCATAATAAATTTGCCGCTGATTTCGGCCAGGCTTGGATCGTGAGTGACTACCTTTTTGAAACCGATTTTTCTTAGTTCGTTAATAAAATGCAAACCATAGAAGGGATTTTTAACAAAACGGCGGTAGTCGATCCAAACTAAACGCTGGATAGCTCCGCCAAAGACAGCCGGATCATCAAAACTACTCGCCTTATCGACGAGCATATAAACTTCTTTACCAGGAATATCTTCCTGGTAATACTTTAGGACTGAAGTCAAAGCAACAGAATCGCCTAATCCTTCTAAATGAACGAGCAGAATTCTATCTTCCCAACCGTTTTTGTTAACGGCATCGCCAAAAACAGAAATTAGCCACGAGCGAATTTTCGCGACGATATAAACTTTGACGAAGAATTTTAGATAACCCTTAATTTTAGAAGACACGTTCTTTGCAGAGATTAACTAACTGAACCTAAATTAGAGTCAATATATTCACACCAGATATGATAGACAATAGAGTGAATTTCCTGAATACGAGCGGTTTCTTCTGAGGGAACAATAATGGCAACATCGACTGAATTTTTTAAGCTTTCGCCTTTTTTTCCAGTTAAAAGTATGGTTTTTAGGTTTTTCTTTTTAGCGATTTCAATAGCGGTTAAGATATTTTTTGATCGGCCACTAGTGGTAAAAGCGACAAGCATGTCGCCGGGGTTGCCTAAGGCTTCCACTTGCCGGCTGAAAACGTAATCAAAGCCATAATCATTACCGATAGCGGTTAAAGCAGAAGTATCAACGGTTAACGCAATAGCCGGGAGCGGACGACGATCGTCTTTATACCGACAAACCCACTCGGCGGCAAAATGCTGAGCGTCGGCGGCTGAACCGCCATTACCACAAGTCAAAATCTTGCCTTTATTTTTTATTACATCTAAAAATAGTTCACCAGCTTTTTGAATTTCCGGCAGGAGGATAGGTTCTGATTCTCCGACAACATCTCGGTGCCGTCTGAAAGCGCTGCTTATAATAGAATTTGAGTCCATTTCGATAAAAGTTGAAACTAGGGCTTAGGTGTGAAATACTTTTAATAAATATAATCTACCATGAAAAACCGGAAGATCAAAAATATAAGCGAAATTGCAAAAATAACCAAGGAGGCGAAAAGGAAAGGGTTAAGGGTTGTGACCACTAACGGAACTTTTGATATTCTTCATGTGGGCCATCTGAGGGCCATCGAAATTGCAAAATCAAGAGGCGATATATTGATAGTCGGAATAAATTCCGACAGTTCGGTTAGGGCTTATAAAGGGAAGGGGCGGCCAATTGTCGGAGAAAAAGATCGGGCAGAGATGATTGCCGGACTTCAGGCAGTTGATTATGTTTTTATATTCACCGACCGAGATCCGCGGCCATGGCTTAAAAAAATTCACACGGACATACACGTTAAAGGCGGAGACTGGAAAAACCCTGATAAATCGCGAGCGATTTCAACAATTGTCGAAGCTCCTTTGCTCAAGGGAAAAGGAGCGGAGCTTTTACTGGTAAATATTGTGCGGGGAAAATCGACGACGGCTTTAATTAAAAAGATAAAAAAACTGTAACAAGTTTATTCAAGAAACGGCCGCAGGTCTGAGGGAGAAATAGTGGCAGTCCCTCTACGGCCGACTACGATGCCGCCCGCGTGGTTGGCGATTTCCGCGGCTTTAAAAAGAGGGATGCCGGCAGCGAGCATCAATACGAGCGCGGAGACAACCGTATCACCAGCGCCGGTGACATCAAAAACATGGAGGGCGCGGTTGGCAATATGGACGCTTCTCTTCGCTTTAATGTCATAAACGGTAAGGCCATGAGAGCCGCGAGTTAGAACGACGGAGGTGTTGAGTTTTTTGGCAAGCAAGGAGGCGGCGTTCGCGGCGCCTTTGTCGGTTGACGTATCAACGCCGCTATAAAATCGGCCTTCGTTGGCGTTCATGGTAATTACATTTATTCCTCGGAAAAGCCGGACATCGATGCCTTTGAAAGTAAGGGTTCCGCCTTGGGCGACGGGCATAGGTTTAATATTGGCAGAAATTTTTTTGCCGCCGAACCGGTTTTTAACTGCCCGAACCAAAGACTCAGTGACAAATCCCTTGGCACCAAGATAATCCATACAGCCGTCAATGGTTCCCTGCCATCCACAAATGTAAAACATTGTGTTTTGCGGAGTAACTCGCTCGCCAATCATCTGCTCTAGCGGTGATGGTTCGCCATCCTTTGATCTTAGGAATGTTTCCACTCTGCCTGTCTG
>JAKAHN010000066.1 GCA_021814895.1 bacterium | reverse complement strand
ATTCTTATATAAAATTAACCAAATCAGGCCATTACCTCAGGGCTGACGAACACAACGCACAGAGTAAGCAGTAGTCTTCGCATTGTAGTAGGTGTTGCCGATAGACAAGTTGGTGCCCCACGCGTTTGTGGGATTGTCGGACTTCGTCGTGGCTGACCAGTCGTTGCGATTGACGCCCGAGGCTTCCAAGTTGCCGTAAGAGCCGTCAATGTATGCCTGCATTAATTGTTTTTGATGAGGCAAAAACCACCCGGTTTGGCCGTGGTCGCCATTAGTACAGAGTCCGGAAGCGGTGGAAGTGGCGGCTTGAGCGGTTGAATAGTTATTGGTGCTAGTTGCGTCCCAAGCGTAACCTATTGGACTGGCATCAGAAAAACTGTCACAGCCCGCGCCATTGCAAGGCATGCTCCAAATTAGTCCTGTTGAGTCGTCTTTGGCGTCCGCTGAAGCAAGTCCTGTGCCGCAGTAATTATTGCCGCTATTGCATTGAGTCCAGCCTTTGGAATATCTGTCAGAGGGCGATGTGGTGGCGTTGTTGTAATCGTCAACTCCGCCATTTGCCTGCGAGCCGCCAGGAAACCCGCCAGCTGTCAAAGTTCCGTTGAAAAGATTTACCAAAGCCGTTCCCGACGCAGAGGCTGTTCCCAAAACATAGGCGGCGTTGGTGTCGCCGTATAAAGCTCCGGTTTGGCTTACTCCGAATGTTGTGCCGAGTTTTACCGTACTAGTAGAAAGATTAGCGGCATTATATGTTCCGGAAGCCGTGGCTGTGGTTAATACTTTTGAAGCATCAATGTCGCCATAAACAGCGCCGGAAATTCCCAGATAGCTGGTTCCAATTAAAACTTTGGCAGGAAGAATGGTGGGGATAGCATCATATAGTTGGGTTAAAGTGTAAAGAGTGCCGGTCGCGGACGCTCCGGGCGAAAAGATGTGGTTAGCCGCGGTAGAAGTGGCATTAGTGGTTAATCTGGTGTAAATATCGCTTAACGTGTATGAAGTTGCCGCCGGGCTGGCCGATGGCGTTAAACTGCCGGCTTTGACAATCGTAAAAATCATCAGAACTGAAATCAAAACCGTCAATCCGATATTGATGGCTTTTTGGACCTTTTGAAAATATTTGTTTTTGCTGAAATCCATATTTTTTATATCCTCTACCGATCATCACGGAAATAATGTATATTATCCGCAAATGACCGCGAAGATTGTTAATTATTATTAATTATAGCAAAAAAACACTTTTTTGGAAATTTAAGTATCTATTAATATCAATTTATATCTATAAATATCTAGTGTATTGACAGTCCAGTCGGCGCGGCGGGGGGAACAACATCCACTATTTCATCGCTTGGAAGATCGTAAAAAAATCTTGATATGTAAGGCAAAAATTGACTGTCGGTTGCATAATCAAAAGTAGAGGATGCGTTTATATAATCCCTCCCGTTCCCGACCAAATTCCCTGTCAGTCCCGGGTTTATCTTATGTAGATCATTAAGATCTTGAGAAATATCCTTTATGGCGAAATATATCCGCTTGTTACTTAAAAATATATCTTCGTCTGCGGAAGACATAAGCTTGAACTGTGCCCATAACGAGGAGTACGCAGAAAGATTGTTGCGCTTAAACCGTCCATCGGTCCTATCTTCTATGCGAAAACTGGGGTTTGCTTGAGTGTGAACTGGCGTTGCAGAATTCCAATTTTCATTCGTTATAGGACTGAAGGAATACCTTAATTCATAGGAAGCCTTGGATTGATTAAGCGCCCAGTATTTATCTCTGAATCCGATTTCCCAAATTTTTGTGACAGGATAATATTCTATAGCGATATTATTTATAGTTTCCGAGTTTTGCGGAGCGTAATTATCATATTCAAACTGAAATTCATCCATCCAGGTTGAATATGGCGTCATAGCTGTCCCCGTATAATTTCCATTAGCCACATACACTCCAAAAAATTGTGGGATATAATTAACAATTTGAGTTGCAGGATGAAAACCCGCATTATTCCAATCCGGATAACTTCCTAAAATTAGCTTCGTCCACTGCCCACCATTAATAGCAAAATCATGATAATAATGTGATCCGCCAGTATATCCAGTGCCGCTAAAAGTCCCGATTGACCATGTAGTCCATGGCGCTTTATCATAGCCACCTAATCCGATTGTCAAAGACGGGTCGCCTTTGATATAAAAGGTAAATTTGTTGTTACTTGGATTTGTCTTGGCTGCCGCTAACGGCTGATGAAAAGCATTTGATCCGACGGTGCCGTTAGTAAGGTAGAGATAAGGCATACCCGCGATACCGTTTATGACGGTGGATCTATCCAAGGCGATATATTCCGATTTATTTCTAACCAATGCGCCTATTCCATTGGGATAATTGCTATTTTTACCGCCAGTTATCGTATATTTTAACGAATTGCCTTTGACCGCTTTTGTATTATCAATTTCAAGAAAGCCAAAATTTTCCCAACCCATGTGATCATTGTTATAGGGTGGAGAATATCGTTTAATATAGTCAGATGTTCCATCATGAGAAACGGTGTTCGTCCAAATGTCATTTTGGTAACTGTCCAAATTCCATTGCCAAACAGAGGAGCTATTGGGCAGTTGCGACGTTCCGATATTCGGTTGGATATCGTCGAAGTTTATCAGTGCGTACACTGAATATATCTCAGCGCTCGCTAAATTCGGAAGCATTAAAAATGCGACAGGGATTAAGAATATTTTTGTGATATGTTTTTGCATATTCTTATTATAATTATAATTCATCCGCTCCGATGTCCCAAGCAGAATCAAAAGGCCGGGTTTGTCCGTCGATGTCGGTGGTGAATAAAATACTTGGCGTTGACGTGCCGGAGTTGATAGCAGCGGTGTCGGTCGGAGCGAGGTGGAAATCGCTAGTAGAGATTGAGACAAAAGAAACAGTGGTGTTGATTTTTGAATTGCTGCCAGGAGCAGAGGTGTCGGAGGATATATTATTTCCTGATGAACTATTAAATTGATTGTTGCCGACACAATAATCTGTATACGCGGGGTTGAAGTTATAATTATTAACTAAATTATTTTTTGCCACAGCGGATGTATTCCATGCTAAGCAAATCCCTTTTTCGGAATTTACAATTGTATTATTATAAATCTCGGTCCCCGAATAATAAGTGTCTGAATAAATGGCTTCACCACCTGTGTTGGCTAAATAAACGATGTTATACAAAATATTATTATAAATCTTAGCATTTTTTCCGCTAGTGGTTATTCCCTGGGCATTATAATTTGATATATCATGAATAAGATTATTTTTTACGGTTACATTATTCGCTGCCATATCAATACCGTCATATCTATCACTAAAACCAGAATTATCAACTTCAAGACCATCAATTATAGTATAATCTTCTTGAATATAAATATTGGATACATTTGACGCTCCCGTTAACCAATAACCGGAATGCGCTGTACCCTTATGCCTCGCCGCAGAGGTGGTATAAATTCTGATGTAATTATTATAACTAGTTATCCAGCCATCCACAGAGACAGCATTGGTGTCCGGATTTGTCCAACTGCCGTCTATTTTTGCCACCGCAATCTTATCAACACAATTCAAATCTCCGGAAGTGCACGATCCAAAAGGTATGCCGGAATAATTTGCTTCCCATTGGTTTAAAGAGGTAAAACAGTTTGTGTATCCGGAACAGTTTTCCCTAACAAGGCCGTTGTATTTTTTGCTTTCTTCCCATAAAGAAAGACCCGTGCCGACTTCAAATTTTTCGCTGTCACCTCCGCCGTCTTTGGCGGCTTCTATCTTAAATTTATCGCTGTACAAACCGGAGACGGCAATGTATTTTCCTTTGGAATCGGTTATGTATCTGTAATATTTCCAGGAGGAGGTGGTGTTTTCCGGGTCTACGGGCAAAGCGGCGAATGGCGACCCGGCGCCTAACGAAGAAAAATTAATAGGTATCCAGCCAGCGCCGTTGTTTTTTGCTAAATTTTCTTGTGAAACACAATTGTATTTCCAATCAGGGTCAAGCGGAGGAAGCCCCATATTGGGACAAGTTGAAGTGGCGCCCCCGGAAAGAGCAGGGTCGGGAACGGAAATATAAACCGTGTTGGTATTGCCCATAAAAATACTGTCTCCTCGCGCCAATCTAACGGCTTGATCAATATTTTTTAAATCAACCATCCGGCGAGTGTCTCTGCTTTGACTAAACATTTCCGAGGGATTTACAATTAACATGACAATCACCCCGACAATGGCTATTACGCCGATGACGATCAATAATTCTAAAAGAGTGAAACCGCTTTTCTTTGAAATTTTTGAATGCTCAAAAAATCTCATTTGAGTGCGCAAAGGTTTTGAAAATGAATTACCCAACCGTAACAAGCTACATTGTAAATAATCACAATAACCATTGTAATTTATGGAATGGTGTTTATTATTTTTTTATCCGATTAATAATTTTATCAGCGACTGTCCAATATCCTTTTAATTTTTTATAAAGAGCGTTTGCCATTTTTCCAGAATAGGTATGAACCGAAAAATTGCGGTCATCAGCCATTTTCAAACAAGTCTCGATGTCTTTTTCCGTTAAATTAAGGATGTTTTTTATTTCCTTAAAACAAGATTTCGGCGAATCGCAACGAATTTTTTCCTCTTCTTTGAGATAAACTTTGATTGTTTTCCAAAAAATTGCCAACATCGCTCTTTAAATTTTTTAAACTTTCTTGCTTTTGTAGAAACATTAGAAACAGTGGCAAAGCAAGCCAAAAGTTATTTAGTATGGGCGGCTTTGGTAATTATATCCGTCCGGAGTCGGCCTTGGCGGTGGGGTTGTTCCCGGAGGACGTGCAGTTGGAGCAACTCGAGTTT
>JAKAHN010000065.1 GCA_021814895.1 bacterium | reverse complement strand
TTGCTTCTGAAAAATACGCTGATTCGAGGGTTTACGCATGGCTTGCATTCGGAGCGTTTACGTTGGCAATGTCAACTCTTTGGGCAAGTCTCTTGTTGGGCCTGGGTCTATTTTTGGTTATGATCAATGGTTTTTTTGGAATGCTCGAGTCACTTTGTGATTTGGCGATTTCTATCGTTACTTCTCCGTTTAGATTTTTTGGTTCTGTAATGCAGCCTTCGGCTCATTGTGTAAAGAAAAAAGCTGAAGAAAACGCCGAAGATATCGGCTATGCACTTGGGAAAGGGTACGCTAAAGGAGTTGGCGATAACATTCCAGGGGATGAGTGGAAAAAAGAAAAAGAGAACGACGAGAAGCCAAAATCAAGAGATAGACACGATCGCGGAGGCACAAGAGATAATGGTGTAGATCCAAACCGAGATCGTTGG
The DNA here is from genome assembly GCA_021814895.1 of bacterium. Taxonomy (GTDB): domain Bacteria; phylum Patescibacteriota; class Minisyncoccia; order Phycocordibacterales; family 2-02-FULL-43-11; genus 2-02-FULL-43-11. The sequence continues at coordinate 4,450 of JAKAHN010000065.1, read as the reverse complement.
AATTAGCTTGTTGGGTCAAGGTCTGCTTTGCAGACCTTTTTCTTTTTGTAATAATAATGTAGAATATATTAATTAATATCATTTGTTATATATCATAATGGAAAAAGATAAAATAATTTCCCAAATTAAATGTTCAAAAATATCAAATGAAGATTTGCTGTTTTGGAAGCGTATTCTTGAAAATGTTCCGACGGATTTTGTTTCTTACATATCAGATTTTATAAAAATTTATCCAGATTCCATCTTGGAATTGACTGAAAAATTAAAAAAACAGGAGGAGTTTGTTGTAAAAGGAGACGTAGAAAACTTATTAAAAGATTTAGATAAAAAAGCACTTTAATTAATTTATAAATTATTTTTACAAAAATGAGTTCACCTGAAAATTTATATGATCAACCAGAAGAAGGCGGTGAAAACCACAGAGAAAAGGCAAGGGAGTATCACGGTCTTTTAAGATTTAACCTAAAACAAAGAGCTACTTTAGCTGGATTGTTGGGAATTTTAGGTGTAGTTGGCGGGGCTTTAACCAAAAGACCTCCAAAATCGGTAGGTGAAAGAGTGAGTAATGCTTGGAGGACAACGGAAAAACTTGCGGTATGGTGTGATGAGGGTCATTTTGGGGATGTCACCCGTTCATATCAAGAATTGATTACGAAAGAACCCGATGTTCGAAAGAGAAAATTATTACAAGATGAATTTGACAGTATCGCGAACGCCAGAAAAATGGCATTAGAACAGGAAAAGAAGGAGCAAGAAACCTTAAAATCATTAGGAGAAGTTTTAAAAGAACTTTTTTAAAGCTTTTTAATAGATGTTCCTTGAAACTTAGCGAATTTTACGCTATTATTTTGCCATTATAATTTAATCAATAAAGAATGAAAAAGCACCTTAAAGAAGACCGAACATTAGTTATCATAAAACCTGATGGTATTCAGCGTTCTTTGATTGGGGAAATAATAGAGCGTTATGAAAGGTTGGGTTTGAAATTGGTAGCGATAAAAATGACTGTACCAAACGCCACTTTGGTTGAGAAGCATTATTCTTCCGACCCGGAATGGAAAAAAGTAACAGGAACTAAAGCGATTGAAAGTTATCTGAAAAAAGGAATCAAACCACCATCAAACGATCCGATTGAAATTAGCAACAAGATTCTTGCAAATTTGAAAAAATATCTGACAAGCGGGCCGGTGATAGCTATGATTTGGGAGGGCGCCCACGCTGTGCCTGTCGTTAGAAAGGCGACTGGCGGTACGGAGCCGTTGACTTCAGATGTAGGTTCAATTCGCGGAGATTTTGTTTTGGATTCTTATCAAATGTCAGATACGGATGGCAGAGCGGTTCGCAATCTTATTCACGCATCTGGCTCAAACGATGAGGCGGAAAAAGAAATCGCTCTTTGGTTTAAAAAAGACGAGATTGTTAAGTATAAACACATTCAGGAAAAGATTTTATACGATGTGAACATTGATGGAATTCTCGAGTAGTTAACTGGTGTTTGTGAAGATTTGGGAGTGATAAGGATGTATTGTTTTCCTTTTTTAGTGCGTTATAATATAGGAGGGTCACTTGAGATATTTTCTCTATTAAGTATTTTAAGGGAGTCTTATATCTCGGAGTTCCGATGAAGCCTACGGCATCTGACGAATTTCGTTGCGGACACCCACCTAGATTTCATTCTAGGGGAATATTCTTCAGTGATCCTGCAAAAAATATCCGCCTCAGCGGGTATTTTTTGTTTTTGGAATATCTGAAAAAAAATACTTAATCAAAAAAAATTGTTATAATTGATTAATGGATCAGCCAAAAATAAAATTAACATTTTGCGGGGGCGTGGAGGAGGTAACCGGCGCTAATTTTTTATTGGAAATTTCAAATGGCAACGAAACTCATAAAATTTTGATTGATTGCGGATTAACTCAAGGATCGCGTTTTGCTGATGCAAAAAACCGAGCTCCGTTTTCTTACGATCCAGCCACAATTGATTTTCTATTTATAACTCATTCTCATATTGATCATATAGGACGAATACCCAAGCTTTTTCATGAAGGATTTAAAGGGAAGATTATAAGTACGCCGGAAACACGCTCCTTGGCCTATCCTATGCTTTTGGATGCAGAGAGGATTATGGACGAAGAATCAAGAGAGCACGGAATTTTACCGCTTTATGACAAAAAAGATGTTGAAGCATCTATGACCCTTTGGCACGGAATTTTATATGAAGAAAATCGGGAGATATTTAACGGGGTAAGGGTTGTCCCTAGAGATGCAGGACACGTTTTAGGTTCAGCTATATACGAAATTTTTGTTGAGAATAAAAAGATTGTTTTTACGGGTGATCTCGGCAATTCACCGTCACCACTTTTGCGCGATACGGAAATTGTAACTGGCGCTGACTATCTCATAATGGAAAGCGTTTATGGAGACAGAAATCATGAGAACAAAGAAGAGACTAGGGCGGGGCTTAAAAATGCGATTTTACAAACGATTAAAAAAGGCGGAACGCTTCTTATCCCGATTTTTTCACTTGAGAAAACCCAAATCATTTTATATGAAATGAACAATATGGTGGAGAAAGGCGAGATTCCTATCGTACCGGTTTTTCTTGATTCACCGCTTGCCATAAAGATTACGGAAATTTACAAAGACAGTTCGTATTTGTTTAACGAAAAGGCCAGGGAAATCATATCTTCAGGCGACGATGTTTTCCATTTTCCAAAATTACGTTTTACTCCGACCAGAATGGAATCGGAAGCTATTGCCAATGCAAAAAGCCCGAAAGTTATTATTGCCGGAAGCGGAATGTCTACCGGCGGTAGGATTACGCATCACGAAAAACGTTATTTAAGCGACAGAAAAAATTCAATTTTATTTGTCGGTTATCAGGCGGCGGGCTGTTTGGGCCGGCAAATTCAGGAAGGAGTCCGGAGGGTTGATATCGATGGCGACTCAGTAGATGTAAAGGCGGAAATTTTTTCCATTACCGGCTATTCTTCCCATAAAGACCGCGACGGTTTGGTTGACTTTGTTGAGAATACCGCTTCAACCTTGAAAAAAGTTTTTGTGGTAATGGGCGAACCAAAATCGGCTTTGTTTTTTGCCCAACGATTGAAAGATTATCTCGGAGTTGAGGCGATTCATCCGGAAGAAGGGGAAACATTCGAATTGTCATAGAAAAAACACGGATATCCGCCTGCTGGTTGATTTATCATGCTTACACAAGTCGTGTTCCAAGTTTTTTGGAAACTTTTTTGGATTTTCCGCGTTATTATAAGTGAAAACCGCTGTCTAATTAGTCGGAACAGCGGTTTTCGCGACTGCGTTTTTTTGTTACCTAGTTCTTTTTGTGACGCTTAACGCCTCTCTGTCAACAATCCAATGACAGTTTTTATGTTTTTTTAGAATTGTTGCTGGGATTTTGACAGTCGGTTTTTTTGCTTTTAATATTTTAGCCAAGATCTTTGCTTTTCTTTTTCCGCTCACCAAAAATATAATTTCTTTACTCAACATTTCTGTTTTTAAGCCGATAGTTATCCCATATTCAGGTGTATCAAAGCCGGTTAGTTTTTTGTTTACCTTTTTTATATTGCCGTTTAGTTTGACTAGTCTTGTGACGGAATTGAATTTTGTGCCGGGGAAATTGAAACCAAGGTGGCCATCTTCGCCCATTGCCGAAAGGGCCAAATCTAATCCGCCATTTTTCTTTATAAAAGTATCGCAAGAGCCCGGTTTTTTGTAATTATCCATTGAGGGGAAATAGAAACGGCGAGGTTTTATTTTCTGGAAAAAATGCTTTCTCATGTAATATCGGAACCCTTTTGAATTTTTTTCTGAAACAAGTTTATACGTGTTGCCTACTTTTTCGCAATACTCATCTTTGTTGAAAAAAGTCACTCTATTGAAATATTTAGGACCCTGCTTTCGCAAGATCTTGTAAACACCTTCCGGCGTGGTGCCGGTAGGGAGGAGGAGATTAATTTTCCGATTTCCTTTTATTCGCTCCAAAATCATTTGTGCGCCGAGCCGGCTCATTTCATCGTAGTTTTTTACTACCAACAGTCTTGTCCCGTTTATAGTTTTGATTTCTGGCATATAGCGAATATCATATCGCGAAAAGGCGTTGGGGTAAAAGGGGTTTTAAATAAATAATATATTAAAGACAATTTAAATATTCTATGATTTTTAGTTACTCTTGCGTTCGAACCCCATACGGAAGCGTCCCACGCTTCCTCCTCATCGTTTTTGAAAATCCCGCCGAGAGGCGGTGATTTTCTTAACGGTGAGGATGGGAGTTTCTCCTTCGACTAAAAATTTTTCGGTTAAAAATTTTTGTCTAGGCACCGCCTCGCAAAATTTTCTGCTGAAAATTTTCGGTTCCGGCGTTCGAATCCCGACGCGAGCAAAATCGTTTGCTCGCTCCCTCTCCGATTTTCAATTTTGGCGGTGGCGATTT
>JAKAHN010000064.1 GCA_021814895.1 bacterium | reverse complement strand
GCCGGAAGATGGAGGGCACCTGTTATGATTTTGCGGTTGCGGATTCTCCCGTCGCCATCGGGCCTGTCGGCTGTTTAGGTGTTTTTTCCACACCCCCTTGGCCGAGCCGTTTCGGCGCCTTCTTGGCCGGCTCATGGCTTTTGTTTGACGGGGCCCCTCAGGGTGTTCAGTTTTTCTCGGACTTTCCTCCTTTCTGTCTTGTCTGGTAGTTGGGGTGTTTTTCGGTCCAGCTCGATCTTCCTCATAGTTCACCTTGTATTTTTGTACTCTGGCCGTTCAGTACCTTTTAAGAACAGCCAATAATAAATTGTATAAGAAAAAAAATATGTGTCAAATTATAAAAAATAGCAAGCTGTGATATTATCCTTTTATGATTACCAAAGAAGAAATTGAAAAATTGGCCGATTTAGCCAGAATCTCGCTTTCCGAGAGCGAAAAAGAGTCGTTACGCAAAGACATAGACGGCATTCTTGAATATGTCGGGGAGATAAAAAAAGCCGGTGATTCAACAAGTGAACCTTGGGAGCCGGCAGTCCAAAATGTAATGCGAGAAGATTTGCCGACGACAAAATCCGGCGAATATACCGAAGCGCTTGTCAGTTCTGCTCCGAAATACGATAAGGGTTATGTAAAAGTTAAAAAAATTTTATCGTAAGAAAACTTTATTTTTTATGAATATAGATCTAGAAAATTTAACAATTGCAAAAGCCAGAAAGGCTCTAGGTGATGGAGAATTTTCCGCCCTTGATTTAGCTCGGTCTTATCTCGCTGAAATTGAAAAGAAAGACAAGGATATTCACGCTTATCTTGAGGTTTTTTCCGATGTTGAAGAACAAGCAAAGGAGGCAGATAAAAAAATAAAATCTGGCAATAAGGGGGCGTTGCTCGGTATCCCAATGGCGATAAAAGATAATATTTTGATTAAGGACAGGAAAGTCAGTTCCGCTTCAAAAATTTTGGAGAATTATGTCGCGCCTTACGATGCTACTGCGATTGAAAAATTAAAAGAGGCGGGCGCGATTTTTTTGGGCAGAGTCAATATGGATGAATTTGCGATGGGTGCCTCCACCGAGAATTCCGCTTTTGGTGTTACTAAAAATCCTTGCGATTTATCTCGTGTTTCTGGCGGTTCTTCCGGTGGCGCTGCGGCCGCCGTTTCGGCAAATATGGCCCTTGTTGCTTTAGGTAGCGATACAGGCGGTTCGGTGCGTCAGCCGGCATCTTTTTGCGGAGTAATCGGTTTCAAGCCGACCTATGGAAGTGTATCAAGGTATGGATTGATGGCTATGGGTTCGTCACTTGATGTAATAGGGGTGCTTGCAAAAAACATTAAAGATGTCGAGACGGTTTTTTCCGTTATAAAGGGTAAGGATTCTTTTGATAGCACGTCTATTGATGTTTCTTTGGAGTATCCGGTTAAGAAAAAAAATAAAATTGCCGATCTAACTGATTTTATAAAAGAAGTTGGCCAGGGCGGTGTTGATAAGGCAGTAATGGAAAATTACGCAAAGTCAATGCAAAAATTTAAGTCCTTAGGTTATGAAATCGTAAAATTAAAAACTAACATATCAGCCTTGAGATATGCTTTAGCAACCTATTACATTATTATGCCCGCTGAAGTTTCAACAAATTTGGCCCGCTTTGACAGTATTCGATACGGTTTTTACAAAGATGGAAAGGGTAATTTGATTTCTGATTATAAAGAAACTAGAGGGGCTGGTTTTGGCAAGGAGGCGCGAAGAAGAATCTTACTCGGAACATACGTGCTTTCAGCCGGTTACTATGACGCTTATTATGGCAAAGCGACAGCTGTTCGCGGTCTAATAAAGAAAACATTTTCTGATATATTTAAGGAGGTTGATTTTGTTGCTACCCCAACAGCGCCAACTCCAGCTTTTAAAATTGGCGAAAAAACATCCGACCCTGTCCAAATGTATCTTGCCGATATTTTTACAGTTACGGCAAATATGGCTGGTATCCCAGCCATATCATTACCTTCCGGTTTTGCCGAAGTGGATGGTAAAAAACTCCCAATCGGTTTTCAGCTTATGGTTCCATCTACCGAAGACGGGTCACTATTCAAAACTGTGGAAGATTTTATGTTAAAATAAGAAGTACATGGCTTCGCTCAATATAGAATTTTTGTATTATCAAATTTACCGGCTATTAACCGGGCAGATTATTGATTTCAGCAGGATTTTTGAATGGTTAGTAGGCGTGTCATCGGCCATCGCTCCGTTTTCCGCAGTGATTTCTTTATTAATGCTTGTCGGAATCGTTTATTGTTTCCGTAGGTTGCATGAAGTGGAACATGAAATGATGGCTCATCTTCATGATGTTGAGGCGAGGCCAGTTTCTGATTCTCCAAACAAACGTTGGGTAAGAATTATCAATCATTTGAATTCTGATAATGAAAGCGATTGGCGGCTAGCTGTTCTGGAGGCAGATTTAATTCTTGATGAGATGTTGAGAAGTATGGGTTATCACGGCGATACCATCGCGGAAAAATTAAGAGGTGTCGAGCGAAGCGATTTTAACAGCATTGATAAAGCTTGGGAGGCGCATAAAATTAGGAATCAGATTGCTCACGAAGGGGGAAATTTTCGGCTAGATAACCGTGGCGCCAGGCAGACGGTATTGCTCTATGAGCAGGTATTTAAAGAATTTCATTTTATATAATAAAGTCTCCACTGTTTTGCTATGTCCAACATTATTGAAATAAAAAATTTGGTGAAAAAATTTGGAGATTTCGTCGCTGTTGACGGGATTTCTTTTAATGTGGAAGAGGGAACCATTACCGGTCTTTTAGGCCCCAACGGGGCGGGGAAAACGACCACTATCCAGATGCTTTTGGATATTATCTCGCCAACGTCTGGAGATATAAACATTTTTGGTTTGTCTATGGCTACCAATCGGCAAAAGATTCTTTCAATGATGAATTTCTCTTCGCCTTACGTAGCGATGCCGGGCAATTTGAAAGTTTGGGAAAATTTAAATACTTTTGCCAGACTTTATAATGTGAAAGATTATAAAAATAAGATAAAAGAATTAGCCAAGATTTTTGATGTTGAATCTTTTTTACCAAAGACGACCTCTCAACTTTCTACTGGTCAATTGACTCGTTTAAATTTAACGAAAGCGCTTTTAAACAGCCCGAAACTGCTTTTGCTTGACGAGCCGACTTCATCGCTTGATCCGGATATTGCCGATAGGACAAGAGGACTTTTGAAAAAAATTCAGAAAGAGCGTGGAGTGACGATTCTGTATACGTCCCATAATATGGATGAAGTTGAGGAGATTTGCGACCGAGTGATTTTCTTGCAGAACGGCAAGATAAAAGACGATGGCACACCTGCGGACTTGGTTAAAAAATACGGTCATACTGACTTAAACGACGTATTTTTAACTATTGCCAGAGAAGAAATAAAAAATTAACCGTTTATATTATGAATTTACAAAGAATCATAGCATTAGTTATAAGAAATCTTTATCTCTATAAGCGGAGCATTCCGCGCCTTATGGATGTGGCTTTTTGGCCGACATTGGATGTGGTTTTGTGGGGATTTTTGAGTTTTTATTTGCAGAAAATGAATTTGCCTGGGGTCAATATCGTAACATTGTTGTTGGGAGCTGTGATTTTCTGGGAATTTCTCAATCAATCTCAACGGGCTGTTTCCATCGCTTTTTTGGAAGAAGTTTGGGAACGTAATTTTTTGAATATTTTTGTTACGCCAATTTCACTGTCGGAGTTTCTTTTTTCCACTATTATTGTCGGTTTAGTGCGTTTGTTTTTGGTTGCCATTGTTATGGGTATTTTGGCATTTTTTATTTATCATTTTAATTTATTTGTTTTAGGTTTTTCTTTAATTCCTTTTATTATAAACCTTTTGCTTTTTGGCTGGTCGCTTGGCATATTTATAACCGCGATAATTTTACGTTACGGCACCTCGGCTCAAGTTTTGGCGTTTGGTCTAATTGTCATTATCCAACCTTTTACTGCGGTTTTTTATCCTGTTTCGGCCTTACCTCAAGCTATTCAGTGGGTTTCATATCTCATCCCTTCAACTTACGTTTTTGAAGGAATGCGCGCGGTTTTGACGACTGGCGCCATTTCGGTAATGGATTTACTCTATGCTTTTTTGTTAAATATAATTTACCTATTTTTTATGCTTTGGTTTTTTAAAACGATGTTCCGCAAGGTTAAAGCGATGGGCAGACTTTTGAAGCTTGACTAATAACAAATAACTTATCACCAAATAACAACCTCTCTAAAGGTTTTAGAGAGGTTATTATGCTATATGGTTGCGGGGGCCGGAATTGCACCGGCATCTCAAGGTTATGAGCCTTGCGAATTACTATTACTCTACCCCGCGATATAAAGTCTAAAAACAGCTTTTAACTCATAATGCATATTACATTTTTTTTTAAATAAACGCAATCCGGCCCTTTTTTAATGGCGTCGATTTGTTAATATACGTATATTAACAACCTCTAGGGTTTAACATTATATGAACAAAAACATTTTATTTTCTTTTTCTATAATTTTTAGCTTATTGTTTTTCGTTCAGTCTGTTTTTGCCGATACGCCGACAGTTGCTTCTTTTGTTCCGAACCGGATTGTGATGGCAAGCAATCAACCGCTCGGTATTTCCTGGACTATTCAAAATGGCGTTGAGCCAAGTTTAATTTTCGATTATCCTCAAGGCGCCGATGTTACCGCTCTCCAACAATTTTTAGCCAAAGACTCATCTATTTATCCCGAAGCGATTACAACCGGTTATTATGGCGCTTTAACAGCAAAAGCGGTAGGGAAGTTTCAGGAAAAATACGGAATCGCAAAATCGGGCGACTCCGGTTATGGATATGTGTGGCCGGCGACAAGGGCAAAGTTGAATGAGATTCAAATTGGAAACTGATGCGGATTTTTGCGGAACGAACGAACGAAAAAAA
>JAKAHN010000063.1 GCA_021814895.1 bacterium | reverse complement strand
TAAGATGGGGATAAATCTCCCTACAAATAGGATCTTTAGCGATGTCCAAAACGATATTCAGCGCAACAAAAAAGCCCCACAATGGCGGGCTATAAATTTGATACCGGCTTGGATACGGGCACTTTTATTTCATTTAATTTATTGCGGATTTTTTCGGAAAAAAAATCAAATTCATTCTCAATAAACTCACACAGCTGAGCCAACTCTTCTTCCGGAACGGACAACTCAACAAACAACCCGCTATGACACGGCAATGGGCTGGAACCCTCCAACCGAACATTGGAAACCAGGGTAATTTTTCTTGCGGACATGATGTGCCCTCTTTGAGTTCTTCAAATATCCTAAGTGAGACGCGCATTCATGTCAAAGGCACCCCGTCCACCTTAGCTCACTACTTATTAGTGTCCACCTTAGCTCACGATCGTGAGCTAAGGTGGACAGAGAATTTTTATTAAATTTAATGCCTATTTGTTAATGGGCGGAAAAAAATCACCTGATGCATACGGGGCGAGTCAAATAAGATCTCCAGCGCCCTGTTTATTTCCACAAAGAGTTAGCAATCAATGCCGACGCCTGACCTCTGGTTAACATGTCATTGGGACAAAATTTCATTGAATCAATTGAGCATCCCGCAGTTATCCCATGCTCATACATATATTGGATTGATTTGAAATAAGGCGACGCTGCCGGAACATCTGCAAAATAAGGAGTTTGAGATACATTAGAAAGATTAAAATTCAAGGCCTTGGCAATCAAAACCGCAAATTGAGCTCTCGTTATTGAATCGTTCGGACAATATTTTTTAGGATTTAAAGAACACCCAGCCGTAATTCCAGCTTTGTATATCGCCTCAATTTGCGCAAATCCAAAATCATTAGAGCTTACATCTTGAAATGTTGGTGCTGTTGGAGGATTAGAAATATTAAGATTGGCTGCTTTTGTTAAAACGACTGCTACCTGAGATCTTGTCATAAAATCATCGACGCCAAAGTTTCCATTGCCATAACCCACAAGAATTCCATGGGCTGAAACGAACTGAATTGCCTTCCAGAAAATATTTGACTGCGGAACATCGGAATAAATATAATAAGAAATTTTCATTCCGGCATTTACGAGTGCGCCCTGCACCTGATCCGGATTTACATTTCTGGGCTGGATATTATTTTTGACGGCAAGTGCGGCAATTGCTCCGGCGGCCTGTCCCGTATTCATCGTAATCGGTTGCAGACGCAAAGCGCTGTCAGCCATACGAGCGGCGGAAAGATTTTTTTCAGCAACAAGAAATCCATCGACGCTTTCGGGAATAAACGACTCAAACGGAATTTCAAACGGGCCGGCATGAGCATTTAGACGATCACTAACGATTTCAAGCCCCGCTTCAAGAGTAGACGTAGCATTGCAATTGTGCTGATCCACTCCATAGTCGCCAACAGCAACCGATGTCGGAAATTGTTTTGAAGGAATATAAAAATTTCTGAACGGAACCGTCCTTTTAATATCGCTGGCCGTAAGCGTATACTCGCCAATAATTCTGCGTCCTTCTCGCACATACGGCATGACGGACATATTTTTTTCAAGAGTTTTGTATGCAGAACCGATGTTGGCGCAACTATTATCCAAAGTATTGTAAGTTCCCCCATAACCCTCGTCATTTGCAACTGACCACAACGGTTGATTCAAATCATGCTGCACATAATAAACAAACTGCAAGGTTTTCAATTTTGCCTGACAATTGTACTGATTTCTAAAATTTAAATTTTCAATATAATTTATAGGAACTGTTGTCGTCCCATCATAATAAATATAAGGAGCGGGAGTTGGATAATCGTTAGCCCAATTAATGCCTGTTTTTGAAATCTTATTTAAGTCCTGTACTGTATAATTTTCAGGATTAGACGAGTCGGGCATTCCTCTATAAGTATTGTGATAAGGGAAATCAACCGGATATATAAGAGTTTCGTTTCCGTTAAGAGAAACTATTTTTGCAAAATCAACCTTGCGAACATTATAAGATTCGGGACCGGTTGCAGGACCCGGAGGAGTTGTCATAAAAAATCCTTGAGGTACTCCGTTGGGATATTTTTTTATCGTCGTTGTGTAAGTTATATCCTGAACGCAAGAATTGGGACTGGGATTACTGTCGGTTCCATTACCTAACCGATAAGAAGCACCTGCCAAAGGCATAACATCTCCATACTCGGTAGCATCAATTACAACCCTGGCATTGAATTGGTCGCCAGTCGCAGTTTTAACTCCGGTTACCGTATTTTCATTTTTCAAAACGCTCGTGACTTTTTCCAGAGTATATAAATCGAGTGCCGAAGTAGGAGTTGAACCGGCTGCCGTCGCCATCATCTGCCGCAAAATAGTCTGCCCAGCAGAGGGCTCATAACACGGCGATCCCCAACAGGTGTTTACGGATTTCCCGTGTGTCTGGTAGTAGTTTGTAATGTTGTTTACAAATTCCGTGAAAAGACCGGACCCCCCGTATCCTCCTCCGTCCGTGCTTGCAACTCCGGCAGCAGTCGCTTGTCCTCCAACCCAGTCAGTTTCTTCAAGTAGAGCAACTTTCATTCCCATTCGCGCCGCTTGGATTGCCGCCATTGTTCCGCCCGTTCCGGCGCCAATCACAACAACATCATAATTACGAACCTGACCAACGGCCGTTAATGTTCCTGGAGTTTTGGACTGCGATGCCGTTGATGTGGAAATTTGTGATGATTGTAGTTGATAAAGTTTTTGCTGAAGGATTTGAACTTGAGCCAGTAAGGATTGGATTAGGCTTCGAATCTGAGCAATGGATAATCCCTGTGCTTCGGATGAAGGCCCGCTAAAACTGAGCAGGCTCAAAATAAATAATACCGCGACTATGTATTTCAAATATTTTGCCATTAACACGATTATAGCACCTTTTTTCTGTTATTATTAATGTGTGGCCATAAATTCCCTGGCATATCTGGCAATCACCGAAGAGCCGGGGGCAGTCTCCAGCGCTCTGTATATTTCCGCGGCAGCTTCTTTGGATTCTTTAAGCGGAATGTATTGGGGAGCGTTATAGGGGCCGATAATTTTATATCCGTACTTATCTATTATTTCTTTGTTTTGAGGCGCATCCCTGACAATTACCATAGATGCATCATCCCAGTAAACCAGTTTAAATCCGTGTTGGCTGACCAACTTTTGGGCAAGAATCAAGTCGGTCCTGACGGGCTGGCCGTTTATTGCCGGAACAATTGACGACAAAATCGCAACATTAATTTTGTACTTATTATCCAGCAGATTTTCCCATCCGTTTTTTACCTGCATAATTGTTTGATAGTCATTAGCCGGAGTTCCTATATAAACTTCGCTCCGCCCGTCAAAAAATACCTTGTAGTCCGGCCACAATACCCACATCAAATATCCCCCGTCGCCAAGAGTATTAAAAATCGGTCCGGATACTTTTTCCTGCCGGATAAAATTTGCCGCTCCTACCGGAAGAACGTTGCCGTTTATCTTTTCCAGAGGAAAAACCTGAAAAATATATACGGCCAAAAATATAAATCCAAAGATAGCCGTTAATATATTTTTGTATTTGAGAGAATCAAACGAAATTCCTTTTGCCGATAGAAATTTATCCGAGACGGCCACAAATATCGGAAAGATAAGAATCGGGAAAAATCCGGTATGCCTGACTGACAGAAGCGGTAAAATAACGGCCGCCGAAGACAGCGCCAGCCACTCCCATTGCGCCTCGCGCTTTTTGAGGATGTTGAAAATCAAAAATGCCAAAACACATCCGCCTGCAACAATTATAAAAGCAAGCTCTATTGTCGCTTTGATGGCAAACAAATAAACGATAATCGATTGCCACTCGAAAATTCCGAGCTGCTTAACAACTTGCGCTATATAAAAACTATATGTCAGAACTTTATATCCGTTGGGGTTGATAAGCGTAGCAAAAATGGAAGCCGCCATTATCGAAACTTCGGCAATGTGATTTTTGAGCGACAGAATATTTTTCAGCGCATAGACTCCGGCATAAAGCATCACTATCAATATCCCCAATATTACGGATGCGTGAGTATTGGCCCAAATTACAAATATCGGGAATAACCACCATAATAATTTACGATTCCCATTCAATCTCCATTTTTCAAGAACAAAAATCATCAGCGCGGCCATCAAGTATCCGAAAATCTGGGGGCGGGCAATCCAGAATGGCCAGACTCTGGTTGTAAATGCCGCAAATATAATCGTCAGCAAAAGAGCCAATGATAAATCTTTTGAATGCAATCTTGCCGTAGCTATTAAAACGCCATAAGTAATTGCAGCCATAATCGCCACGATAACTATCACCCCCCAGTATCCGGCCAGAACGTAAAAAAGATAAAAAATTAAATCCGAAAGCCAATAATGGTCGATCAAACGGGCTCCGTTTCCGGTGTAGGAAAAAACGTCGTACAAAGGAACCGAGTGAGTTATCGCCACATATTTTCCCGTAGCCAAATGAAATCCGGTGTCGGGATTGTCTATAGGAAACAAAGCCGAGACAAAAATAACGGTCAGAAACAAAAATATTAAAAGACGCGAAGGCGTGATGAATGATTTCATGAATTTATTTTTCAACCGGAACCGGAATTCCTTCCTGGCTCAATCGTATTTTCAGAAACTCTACGATGTAACGGGATATCATAGCATTAGGAGAATTCTTTTGGTTATTTAGGGCTTCAAGATAAGCCTGGACGAGCTTGCTTTTGGAGATAGCGGTGATATCGGAAAACGGGTCAACGAGTTTATCCCCAAACTTATCAACGACATTTTTGTTTTGTATAGAATCGCGCACAAATACCAAGGCCGTGTCATCGTAATAAACGGTAACAAATCCCAGTTTATGGATTCCTTCCACCAATTTCAATCCGGCATTATTGGCAAAATCCGGATAAGGTAAAATAATCAGATTAATTTTATATTTATCGTTA
>JAKAHN010000062.1 GCA_021814895.1 bacterium | reverse complement strand
CTTCAGTCGTCTCATTGTGAGATACCACTTGGGCGTTGAACTTTGAAGTGGTTGGAGCGTAAACGGAATCCACGTTGTGCTGGCGCAGAAAAAGCTTGAGCTGTTTAGCCAAGCGCTCCCTTTCTTTATCAAATGGACCGTTGATTAGCGTTTTCCAATTTGTCACTCCGCCATTTCGGCCAAATCCGGCAACAACGATGTTCGTTTCGGCGAACGGACGAATCATAAATGTCGGTTTAAAGTTTTTCATGGTTGTTGTCTATATTTCTTAATGAAGATTAGTTTTATTTTTTACCTTGTCAACGATAGGGCGGACTGGTATCGTATAACTATATGATAGATTTTAAAAAAATTCACTTCATCGGTATTGGGGGGATTGGTGTGTCGGCTATTGCGAGAATGATGTTGGCAGAAGGGAAGAGGGTAAGCGGATCGGATTTTACCGACTCGGAGATAGTTGCCGGTTTGCGGAAGGCGGGCGCGAAAATAAAGATTGTGACAGAACAAAAAGCCGAAGACATTCCGAAAGATGCCGATTTGATTATTTATTCAACGGCGATTGAAGTGGCTGACCCTAAATTTTTCAAAGAACTAAAATCTTTGAAAATACCAGCTATTTCTTATGCTGAAGCTCTAAGTGAAATTTCAAAAGATAAATTTACAATTGCGATTTCCGGCACGCACGGCAAGACGACAACAACAGGAATGATTGCCAAAATTTTGATGGACGCCGGGTTTAGACCGTCGGTTATTATCGGCAGTCTTTTAAAAGAGGTAGATTCTAATTTTGTTTTTGGTGAAAGCGAATACTTGGTCATTGAAGTAGATGAATATCAAAGGAAGTTTTTGTCGGTTTCTCCGAAAATTTTGGTAATAAATAATATTGATGAAGATCACCTTGATTATTTTAAAGATCTGGCTGATATCCAGAGCGCTTTTGCCGAATTTGCCGGTCGGGTGCCAGAAGATGGTGTGATTATTACTGATTTTTCTCACAAAAATATCGGTCCGGTGGCGGATGTCGTTGGGGCGATGATGGTTGATTTTAATTCTTTGCCGATTGACGGGTTAAAATTGAAATTTCCAGGTGAACATAATAGACAAAATGCTCGGGCGGCGCTTGCGGTCGCTTCAGCGCTTGGAATTCGGCTTGATAAGGCTATAAATTCATTAAATCAATTTTCCGGCACTTGGCGACGTTTTGAATATCTTGGTAAGACTAAAACCGGAGCTTTGGTTTATGACGATTATGCGCATAATCCTCAAAAGATAAGAGCGGTTTTGTCGGGGGCAAGGGAGTTTTTTCCGAAAAAAAGAATAATTGCCGTTTTTCAACCTCATTTGTATTCAAGAACAAAAACCTTGCTTAATGAATTCGCAAAATCTTTTGATAATGCGGATGTGATAATTTTGGTGCCGATTTTCCCGGCGAGGGAAAAACACGATCCGACGATTTCATCAAAAATTTTAACTGAAGAAATCAAGAAAAATTATAAAGATAAAAAAGTTGAGTCGATGACGTCTTCTGCAGAGATTGAAAAATTTTTGAACGATGAATGTAAAGAGGG
This sequence comes from bacterium, assembly GCA_021814895.1. Classification (GTDB taxonomy): domain Bacteria; phylum Patescibacteriota; class Minisyncoccia; order Phycocordibacterales; family 2-02-FULL-43-11; genus 2-02-FULL-43-11. The sequence continues at coordinate 3,416 of JAKAHN010000062.1, read as the reverse complement.
GGATGTTATTTTGACGATTGGGGCGGGGGATGTGTACAAAATTGCTGAAGCAATTTTGTAAGTTAAAAATTAAAAAATCAAAATGTAAAATGACAGTTAAAAATGTAAAAATTGGGGAAAATCATTCAGTATTTCATTTTAGAATTTTACATTGTCATTTTTAATTTTGATATTTACATTTTGAATTAATCAAATAATATTAAAAAATGTTTGGCAAATTATTGATAGTAGCTACTCCAATCGGAAATTTAGAAGATATCACTCTTCGGGCTATTCGCGTGCTCGGCGAAGTTGATATGATTTTTTGCGAAGACACCAGAGAGGGGAAAAAATTGCTTTCTCATTTCAATATCTCCAAACCATTGGACAGTTTTCATGCTCAAAGCCTTGGCAGTAAAACCGAAAAGATTATCGGCCTTTTGTCGGAAGGGAAAAACCTCGCTTTAATTTCCGACGCCGGCACTCCCGGTATTTCCGACCCGGGAGTGGTGTTGGTGAAAAAAGTACGGGAAGAACTGCCGGACGTTCAAATTATTACAATTCCCGGCCCATCTGCTTTGACGGCGGCACTTTCTATTTCCGGTATTCCGACCGACGAGTTTATTTTTTACGGATTTTTGCCGCACAAAAAAGGCAGGGAAACTATTTTCAAGGAAATTGCCGATTCAAAACGGACATCGGTTTTTTATGAATCACCGCATCGAATAATGAAAACTCTTGAAGCCCTTGCGACGCGCCTCGCTGACAGCAGAATAATTGCCGTTTGTCGCGAATTGACCAAGATTTATGAAGATGTTTTTTATGGCACGGCAGGCGAGGCGCGTCGCTACTTTGCTGAAAATCCTGAAAAAATAAGGGGGGAATTTGTGGTTATAATTGGTGGTAAGTGATAGAATGTCCAAAGAGTAATAGCTTCAATTATGAACACTACAAGTATTGACGAGCTCATTAAAGCTGAAAACTGGAGTGGTTTGTTGAAGCTACTTCAGTCGTGTCATCGGACAAAAGTGTATGATAAGCTGAAATCGACGGAATTAATCAAACTGAGCGAGAAATTGCCAATAAAAAAATCGTCGGTTTGCGCTCTAACACTTTGTTATGTTGTTTATTTTCTTTTGCGAAGGCGCCTCTTGGAGGAGGCAACTAAAACTCTGGCTTTGGTTTCAGATAAAAGCTCTTTTGAACGTTTTCGCGTAAAGATGGCGAGAATTTTGGCCACAATGGTCCGCCGGCGCATAGACATTTGCTGGGTCTCGCTTTAAACGGGACCTTTTTCTTTTTCCCATACCACTGTATAATTTACTCTATCAATTTTTATAACCTTAATTGTAAATATCAAGCAAAGATTTAGGGGAGTACATTACTAGTAGAAGTTGTATTATTAATCATTGAAAAAGTTATTAGGGTAAAAATATTATGCCAAGAAAAACATTAATAACATCCGGTATTTTTTTACTTTTAACCCAAATTTTCAGTATTCCAGAATCGTGGAAAGACGCTATAGTTATTGTTGTGGCGGTTGCCATTATTATTATGGCGATGAGAAGGGTAAAGAATAATCGGGCTGAATCGCTCCGAAATGATTCGGATTTTTCCAGCGAGGTCTTGAATTCCGAAATAAAAACCGATAGCGAGTCTTTAACAGATCATCAAGGATAGAGTGGCCAAAACAAGATTGAAAAAAAATAAACCATTGATTGTAAGTGTGGCGGTTATAATTACCGCAGTTTTTTTGTTCGGGCTGTTTTTTTTGTTATCAAAATTATTCCCGGTTCAATATAATGTGAAAGATATGAAAAACTTAACGGGCAATGTTGTTGGGCCGATCCCAATCGTTCCGCCAGTTATGCATATAAAAACCCCGACGGCTGTAAAGGCTATTTATATGACTTCTTGTATAGCCTCGGCGCCGTCGTTAAGGAGCAAGCTTGTTGATCTGGCTGTTCAGACAGAAATCAATTCACTTGTGATTGACATTAAAGATTATTCTGGCACGGTTTCTATCCCTTCTAATGACAAGACAATTCAGACCGATGCGAAGGTTGGCTGTAAAGACCCCGATATAAAAGATTTTATTTTGTCACTTCATCAAAAAGGTATCTATGTGATAGGGAGAATTACAGTTTTCCAGGATCCTTATTATTCAAAATTGCACCCGGAATTAGCTGTAAAAAAAGCTTCAGACGGCAGTGTCTGGAAAGATTACAAAGGGTTGTCTTTCATAGATGTCGGCGCCAAGCCGTATTGGGATTATATTATTAAGATAGGGAAGCAGGCGATTGCACTCGGCTTTGACGAGCTTAATTTTGATTATATCCGTTTCCCTTCAGACGGCAATATGAAAGATATTAGTTATTCTTGGGCCGGCGATACAGAAAAGAAAGAGGCGCTCAAATTATTTTTTGATTATTTAAGAAAAGGACTTGGCGATGATACGGTAATCTCTGCAGATTTATTTGGAATGACAGCGACTAACACTGACGATTTGAATATCGGACAATATTTGGAATATGCTTTGGAATATTTTGATTATGTGGCACCGATGGTGTATCCTTCGCATTTTCCGCCGACTTGGCATGGTTATGAAAACCCAGCTGACCATCCTTATGATGTTGTTCATTATTCAATGGAAAGAGCTTTTGAGCGGGCAAGCACTACGCCGGAAAAGCTTCGGCCTTGGCTTCAAGATTTCAGTCTGGGCGCGGTTTATACAGCTGATATGGTTAGAGAGCAAATAAAAGCGGTGTATGATGTGGGCTTAACAAGTTGGATGCTTTGGAATGCGTCAAATCATTACACAGCTGAAGCCCTTTTGAAGAACTAGAAATAGACAATAGTTGACTGGAAAAAGGGGGCGAGTTTTTGCTTCGCAAAAACTCGCCCTTTCCACTTTTTACATAGTTATCAACTTTTTTGTTGACGGAACTATTTATGCCTGGTAATATGTAATACCAATAACTCCACTAGGCGGCATAGGTATGTCGTTGTGGTTGGGGTAAGAACACTACAAAAATATGGCAAACGGGAAAAACGGAAACGCCCCTAATCTCGAACGAGATGACGTGACTCTGGCGGAAAAAATTCTTTCTCTCCCAGAACACAAGCGGTGTGGCACACCAATTTCTGTGTTGCGTCGCCTGCAGAAAGGAGGGTACCTGGAATTTGCCGACGGCATCGGTGGGAGTGTCCAGTGGGTGAGGCCGCCCGGGCAACGGGTGATGCATCTGGATGTTCCCGGGGCGGGGATTCGGTCAAGATTAGTATTTGCGTAGCGGGATTCATACCCCGCTTTTTTATTGGAAGCGGTCAGAATACCCCGTCCGCTTGCGGCGGGGATGAATGACCGCATATAATTAGAGCGAGCGGAGCTCGCTCCTATCCAACAAAGTTTTCCCCGGTGCCTCGCCTAATACCCC
>JAKAHN010000061.1 GCA_021814895.1 bacterium | reverse complement strand
AATTAAAAGTCAAAATAGATTCAAGTTTGCCTTTATTTTTTGCCGGACCAATGAGCGCCAGATTTAGTCCGCCGTCAATAAAAATTTCTTTTACCACCGCTTGAACTTGTTCGGCAGTTACCGATTTGATTTCTTCGGCCACTTTTTCCGGATTTCTAATCGGTTTTCTGATGATTTCCTGAAAACCGTAAAAATCAGCGAGCGATTCGGACGATTCCAAACCAAGATACATACTGCCGACTAAATACTCCTTAACCTTATTAAGCTCCTTGTCTGTCACAATTTTATCGCGGACATTTTTAAGCTCGGCAATAACTTCTTTTATCGCCTCTTCCAATCTGGCGTTTTTTACTCCGGCTGAAACGGCAAAATAACCGTGGTCGGTAAATAGGTCCGAACCTGCCGAAACATAGTAACAAATACCCAATTCATTTCGCATTTTCTCAAAAAGCCGAGAGCTCATTCCTCCGCCTAATATTCCGGCGAGAACATTGAGGGCGGGATTTCGCTTGTCAAAACTGTTAAAAGCCCTGACGCCAAGAATAAAGTGTGTTTGATCGGTTTCTTTCGGTTCAATCAAAATTTCCGGCTTAGTTTGACTCTCAACAACAGGCGATTTTCCTGCCCCAATTTTTTCAGAAACGGCTCCGAAATATTTTTCAATGAGAACAAGCATCTCTTTTTCATTAAAATTACCGGAAACAACCACGAGCGTTTCCGGCGCAGTGTAAAATTTGTCGCGATAAGACACAAAATCTTCTCTTTTCATATTGGCAACATTCTCTTTAGTACCGGCAATATTCCAACCTGCCGGCTGTTCGCCATAAAGCAATTTCATAAAAGAATCCTGGACTTTTTTCTGGGGCAAATCGTTATACATATTGATTTCTTCAATTATCACCCCCTTCTCTTTCTCCATTTCTTTTTCCGGCAAAGTGGAATTAAGATAAATATCAGAAACGATATCTACCAAAAGCGGGGCGTGGCCGGCTGAAGCTTTGGCAAAATAACCGGTATATTCATTGCCGGTAAAAGCGTTGTATTCGGCGCCGATAGAATCAAGCTCGTGCGCGATGTCTATCGCTCTCGGCCGTTTAACTGTCCCCTTGAAACACATATGCTCCAAGAAGTGAGAGATGCCGTTTATTTCTTTCGTTTCGTATTTGGAACCGGCTTCAACTAAAACTAGGACCGTTACTGTCGGGTTGTCGCGCATTGGCACGGTGATAATCCGAAGACCGTTTGGTAAGACTTTTTTATTGTAATTCATTGTAATTATTTAAATGTAAAATTAAAATATCAAAATGTAAAATGACAATGTAAAATTTAAAAATGAAAAACCAAAAAGGCTTTTCTTGTTTTTTACATTTTTATTTGTCATTTTTTATTTTGATTTTTGCATTTTCAATTATAACCAGTCTACCAGAAAAATTAAAAAAATAAAAAATCTACCAAAATCATTTGGCAAATTAACTGGTCGGAAGATTCCTGCATCCCCAAAGAACTTCACCGTTCTGTCCGGTAATCCTCTCAATCAGTGGGACTAAAAGACACACCGCCTCTTTACCATTAACACTTACCGTCAAACGGGGAGATTCCCAAGGATTAAAAAGAATGGTGCCCATCAAAACCTTAATCCTTTCTCCAGACACTTCCATACCAGAAAAATCCAGGAATTGCGAAAATCGCGACCTGGCTAACACCTCGTATGGTCCATGGTAAATCCACCGGGAATTGTGTTCGTCATTTTCATAATTTTGCGCGTGAACCTAATATCAATCTAGCATACAAAAGGCCGTCGCGCTTCGCGCGACGGCCTTTTGTTAAAATATTTTCTTATTTTGCTATTTTGCTATTTAAATTTTCCCTTAACAAACTCTTCCAATTTTGCAATCTCCACCCTTTCCTGCTTGCCTGTGTCTCGATCTCGAACGGTAACCGCCCCGTCTTTTTCTATAGTTTCAAAATCAATCGTAACGCAAAACGGCGTACCGATTTCATCCTGCCGGCGATAGCGTTTGCCGATATTGCCGTTGTCATCAAATTCAACATTGCCAAACTCTTTTTTCAGCATCGCATAAACTTCCCTCGCCTTCCTTACCAAATCCGGCTTATTTTTGAGAAGCGGAAAGACGGCCACTTTGACCGGGGCGACATTTGGCGAAAATTTCAAATAAACCCTTTTCTCGCCGTTCATTTCATCTTCGGTATAAGCGTCTGACAAAACCGCCAAAACAGCTCTGTCTAAACCGAATGATGGCTCAATGCAATGCGGAATGAATTTTTCTTTTGTTTCTTCGTCTAAATATTCCAACGCCACCCCGCTTGATTCGCTATGTCGTTTCAAATCGTAATCAGTGCGATAGGCCAGACCGTAAAGTTCCTTTTGACCAAAAGGAAAATCAAACTCAACGTCAATCGTCCTTTGGGAATAAAAAGCTCTGTCAGCTTCCGCTACCTCTATCGGATGAATGTGTTTTTCATCAAGACCGATATCTTTTGAAAAATTAATCATTTCTTCCTTTAAACTTTCAAAAACCGGTTTCCATTCATCGTCCTTAGGCGGTTTGATAAGATATTCAATCTCCATTTGCTCAAACTCTCTAGCCCGAAATAAAAAATCTCGCGGGGCTATCTCATTTCTGAAAGCTTTGCCGATCTGGGCTAAACCAAAAGGCAATTTGGGATGGAAAGTATCAATTATATTTTTATAATTTACAAACATTCCTTGGGCGGTTTCAGGACGAAGATAAGAAATTGAATTTTCATCCTCCACAGCGCCAATATTGGTTTTAAAAAGCATATTAAATTGTTTCTCGGCTCCAATTTTACCACCGCAACTTGGACATTTTTTGGCATCAATCAGAGTATCCGCGCGAAATCTTTTTTTACATTTTTCGCACTCAACCAACGGATCGGAAAAACCGGAAACATGCCCGGTTGCCTGCCAGACTTTTTGATTCATAAGAATCGCGGCATCAACCTGATACATATCTTCCCTATCGCGGACAAATCGTTTTAACCATAAATCTTTTATGTTCCATTTCAATATTTCGCCGTAAGGGCCATAATCCCAGGTGCCGGCCAAACCGCCGTAGATTTCCGAGCCCTGAAAAACGAAACCTCGTCTCTTGCAAAGCGAGATTATTTTTTCCATTTTGTCATTTTCTTTTGTCTCCATATTGCCGAATTAATTAATCATTATTAAAATCACATCTTATAAACTATCGGCTAACCGGGCCGGCAGTAGCGGAATAAACCGAATCGCCCGGCAGGCTGATATCCAACGGGCCAGAATCCGAAGCGTTTATATTGACGCCGGAAAAACCATCATAACCGGAAGCCGAGATTTTGTTAAGTAAAATTGGATATTCACCGATCTGATTTATACTAGGTAAAAATGAGATTTGGAAATTCACTTCTTTGGGCACCCCTGCTTTCAAATCCCCGACATCCCAAATTATTTTTCCGCCGACCGGATCGTATTTTATATTTTCATTGTCCGGACTGGTATTGCCGAGCCAATTGACATATATCGGGATGCTGGTGGTAACCTCGACATTGGAAAGGTCGTTTGAGGAATTCACCAGTGATAAGACAGCGGTGTAAGTTGTCTGTTGTTCCGCTTTCGGCGGAACCGGACCGGAGTTTTGGAACGGTCCGGTTGAATACAAAATCTTGGAAGATAACCTTAATTCCGAAACAATTTTGATAATTTTCGTCGCGACAGCCTCCACTTGCTCCGTAGCGGCAGAGGAAGTAACACGGTTACCGGTAACGGTCACCTCAACGCTCATAGAAGGAGAATAGGCAGACACGGCGCTACCCAAAGTATTGAAAGAAAAACTCAAAGTTCTTTTATCGCCCGGTTCCATTTCCGCCAAATCGCTTTTTGACTTCTGGTCCCAAATCACAGCATTGTTAATCGACTGGAAAAAACCGGCTGAAGTAGATACTGAGTTTCGGTCAAAAATCGTACCGATTAACTTCGCCCGCACCGAAACATTTGTAATTTTAGTATCAAGATTGTTGCTGAAAACAATATCAGCTCTAACAGGGCTGCCGGCCGAAGTGACATATTCATGGTCGTTTGAACCGCCCAAAACCAGGTTAACGCCGATAAACGGCTTTGTTATCGCAACAGTTAACGTTTTGGAAAGAAAGACCACCCCTATCTTTCGGTTATCATTTTTATCCGGACTGCCGACAGAAAAACGAATGGCCTGCTGGTCGCCCTCGTTACCGTTAAATTGGCCGTTTATTTTTACCACTCTTGTCGCGCCCGGCCTTAAATCCCCAAGATCCCAAATATTGTTATTGCTTGTCGGCTTCGGATCAGCGCCTGACTCGACAAAACCAAAAGGATAATCTGCCACCAGCATCAAATGTTGGATTTCTTGACTGGAATTAGCGACAACCGTCACTGTAAAAACAGAATTTGCTCCCGGGCTCGCTTCAGTCGATCCGTCAACAGAAACGGAAACCGGAGCGGATGATAGCCTGACGGTCCTCGTCTCGCTTGTTGTAAAAATAGCATCGGAACCGTTTACCCTATATTCAAGCGAAACTTTTATGTCTTTCGACTCTCCTTCCTCGCCGAAAAACACCGCTTGATATTTTTTATTCACCGTAACGCCGACGCCAACCGGGCCAATAGATTCGCGATACCTCGTCAGAGTTTTGCTTAAATCGTCGGCTTGACGAGCGCCACTCGGATATTCAATCACCACATCGGCCGAAACGAGTTGGACGTTATTTTGATTTGAGATGGAAACCTCAACCGGCAAAGGCTCGCCACCGGGGACAGTAATCGGCATATTGATATTGATTAAAATATTTTTAGTAGAAACGATATTGTGATTGCCCAAAAAAACATAAGCAGCGATGCCGACCGAAACCAAAAAAAGGATCACTGAGCCGGCCAAAATCTGCTTCAGTAAAGAAAATGTGTTACGAGAATTTATTGACTCTGGTTTTTTATTTTTTTTCATATTTTCATAATTCCATTCGGAACGAACCGGACTATCTGCTTCCCCACTCCCAAACTTGGAAAGCGGATAAAAACCTTGTTTTGAGCGCTCCTTATCGGCATCTTCATTCCTGGAA
>JAKAHN010000060.1 GCA_021814895.1 bacterium | reverse complement strand
CTGCCCTTCCTCGACAACGGTGCCCATAAAAACCATATTTATTCTATTCCCCAACGGTGTATCCGCCTTTAAAACTTCCGGGCTTTTTTTCAAAGATTTCCATTCGCCGGTCAAAATAGACTCGTCAACTTTAAAATTTTTGACGGAAATAATTCTGCCATCAGCCGGCACTTTATCGCCAGCTTTCAATTTAATAATGTCGCCCACGACCAAATCTTCTCCGTTGATTTCTTTCAAATTTCCGTCACGTAACACCCGAGCCCGCAAAACAACCATTTTTTTTAGCGCTAAAAGAGACCTGTTGGCTTTTCGCTCTTGATAAAAACCGACAGTGGTATTGATAAAAAGGACCACAATGATAAATATCGCGTCCGAAAGATGCCCGAGGTAAAAAGAGATACCGCAAGCCAAAAGTAAAATGGCGATAAGCGGACTATTAAACTGACTGAAAAAAAGACGGATGTCCGAATACGGTTTGTCTTGGGGTAAAGTGTTGGCGCCGTTTTTTTTAAGCCTAGCTGTGGCTTCTTTTGTTTCAAGACCTTCCTTTGAACTCTCGGCTGATTGAAAAGTCTCTTCTATTTCTAAAGAATGCCAGACTATTTCCATCAATCTATTATAACTATAACCCATCTCAAAACCTAGCGTGTTTTGTTACAGCGGTCAGATGGCTGTAACAAATTTCTACAAAAATATTTTTTGTTCACTTGTGCACAGTTTTTTATTGACAAAAACACGACGCTCGATTATAACTTTCCAAAGTACAAAGTACGACATATGGAAAATGGAATTATCAAAACAAGGGTCGATCGTGGGCACGTAGAAGTTGATGCGTGCATTTTATGGTGCATCGACCCCAGGTTCCGACAGGCGTTGTGGGATTTTGAGAAAGCCCAAAAATTCGGGCACATTGACGTCATTAAGGTGGCTGGCGGGGCAAAAGCATTGGCCGGCAACGGAGCGACCAAAAAAGTTCTCGTTGAACAGGTTGGGGCGTCTATTCGGCTACACAAACCGAAAGTAATCGTCCCAATGTTTCACCACGACTGTGGCGCTTACAAACCCCTAAACCTCAAAGGAGAAACCGAGGACGATTTCCTGCGAGGCGAAGTGGTTAAAGCCACAAAGAGCTTACAACATTTCGGGCTGCCAATAATGCCCGTAATCGTCAGCTTTGACGAAATTACGGTTCTCTGATTTGTAGCTCGCCTCACGCGAGCTTTTTTTATGCTACAATTATTTAATGCAAAAAGTTTTGATTTCTTGGAAAGCTCCGGAATATATTCCAAAAGAACGCTCGTCTGATTGGTTCTGGGCGGTTGGTATAATCGCCACAGCAATCATCGTTACCGCTATATTATTGAACAATGTCCTGCTTGCTCTTTTTTTCTTAATTACCACATTAACTATTTTTATTTACGCCAAAAAAGAGCCTGCGTTGGTAACAACAGAAATAACAACCGACGGCGTGCGGGTTGAAAACAATATGTATCCCTATTCTTTACTTAAAGCGTTTTGGATAAATGAAAACGATGTTCTGCCAATGCTTCTCTTAAAATCTTCTAGCGTCATCAATCCTTTGGTGATTATTCCCATAGGCCGAATGGATCTTCAAAAAATACACACTACACTTAGTCAGTTTCTTGTGGAAGAAGAACTTGAAGAACCGTTATCGCAAAAACTTTTGGAATATCTTGGTTTTTAAGCGCCCTGAGGACAAGAAATCGTAAAATTTTTACCAACTTATAACATATAATTCATTTGCATATAAATTGGAAGATGGTTGTCTTTCTTCGTGATTAGTTATAAGTTATTAGTGACAAGTTAAAAAACTCCCCGTCGTTCAACGGATAGGACACTTCCCTGCGAAGGAAGAAATGTTGGTTCAATTCCAACCGGGGAGAAAGAAATGTTAAAATATGAGAGTCGATTATTATTACTAAATCTAAAAAAATATGACTATTGAAATAATAATTTTCTATCTTCTTTTAATTGACAGCTTGGGTTGCAATCTAGTGGTCTGGTTCGGTGAAAAATGGTATACGAAACATTTCCGCTTGATTTCCCGATTCTTTCCGCCGGCCAAAGGTTGGTCTTTGTATTATCTGATACTCGTTCTATGGATTGGTTCACTCATATCGCGCGTAGGCGGTTATTAAAAAAGGAAAAGAAAATGTTCATTAAAAATCCGCTTGAAAGCGGATTTTTAAGTGATTAGTTGTTCGTTATTTATTTAGTCTTGCCATCAGTCTCGCCTTCATTCTGTCCGCCTTGCCTTTCTTAATTGTGTTTCCCTTAGCTGCCTTGTCAATTGCTTTATAGGCCTTTGGAATAAGTTCTGTTGCCTCTTTTATTTTCTTTAATGTTATCAATTGCTCAACCTCTTTTACGCTATCCTCGACGTTTTTCCTTCGGCGCAAGTTAAAAACTCGTTTTTTGAACGACACTCTGAGCGCTTTTTTTGCTGAAGATGTTATTGCCACGTTCCTTCGCCTTGCTTAGTCAAAATCAAAATTGAAATATCAAAATTGAAAATTAAAAACAAAGCTAATAAATAATAAATCGTGTTTGTTAACTTAACATATTATCAAAAATTCCGCAAATTTTAACATTTTAAACTATCATTTTGCATTTTGATGTTTGTATTTTTCATTTTCTAACGCCTAGCGCCTAAAGCCTGACACCTATATAATGTATCTATGATAGCCCATATTAAAGGCCAAATAATTCACAAAGGTTTAGGCTTTATAGTTGTAGAAACCGGCGGTATCGGTTACAAAATAACGATTACAACCGAAACTCAAAACACATTGACCACATCTCCGCTCGGTTTAGCCTCTCTTTGGATATATCAAGCAATTCGAGAAGACAGCTCGGACCTTTACGGTTTCATATCTATTGAGGAATTAAATTTTTTTGAGCTTCTTATTTCCATTTCCGGAGTCGGGCCTAAAACCGCCATTGGTGTTTTAAACGCTTCGTCTATTGAAAATCTTCAAACAGCAATCTCCTCCGGAGAAACTTCATACCTCACAAAAATTTCCGGCATCGGCCGAAAATTGGCTGAAAAGATTGTTTTTGAATTAAAAGAAAAAATCGGCGGGGAAAGAACCGAGATGACCGTCGCAATGAAAGGTGACGCCGATGTCTTGGAAGCCCTCATCTCACTCGGCTATAATGAACGAGAGGCCCGGGAAGCTATCAAAAAATTACCGAATGACGTCATCGGCGCAAATAACCGAGTTAAAGCTGTTTTAAAATTTTTAGGGAAATAATTTTCAAATGGAAAAAAAATGGTATATTCAAATTTGGCGAGACGGTAAATTTTTTGACTTGTGGCACGTCAATCATTTTCTTGCTGGCGCTCTTTTGGGGCAAGTTACTTTTCACTTTCAAAAGTTGTGGCTCGGTTTTTTAATATCGTTAATTTTAATGATTGCCTGGGAAATTTTTGAAGTCTTGAAAAAAATCACCGAGACAAGATTCAACCAAACAATGGATATTATCCTCGGTGTCATTGGTTTTTTTATAGCTTATAAATTAGGACTGTCTTTAAATAACCAATCATTTTCTTTTTTATTCATATTATTAATCATATTTTGGTTGCTCTTGGAACTTTGGGGTTATATCGCTTATGACAGCAGACAATTGCCACCAAGACATAGGAAAAAAAATAGTCCTCCTGGCGAAGGACCTACTTTGGATAACGTAACCTCTAATAATTAAAATTGTCAAATGAATAACGTCCTTAGTTTAATAAAAAAAGTTATTCCGAAGTCGGTTTTTAGTTCCCTTCGGCCGATTTACCATTACAAACTGGCGTTTTTTGGAGCGCTGTTTTATCGCTTTCCTTCCCGTAAAATAAAAGTTATCGGCGTAACCGGAACAAAAGGAAAAAGCTCGGTGGTGGAAATGCTCTCAGCTATTTTGTCCGAGGCCGGTTATAAAGTTGCGTCACAAAGCACTGTTAGATTCAAAATCGGCGACCATGTGCAACGCAACCTTTTCAAAATGACGATGCCTGGCCGATTTTTTATTCAAAAATTTCTTAGAGACGCGGTCAAAGAGAAATGCGATTTTGCTGTGATTGAAATCACCTCAGAAGGAGCGCGCCAGTATCGGCATAAATTTATTGATTTAGACGCTCTTATTTTCACCAATTTGGCGCCTGAACATATTGAATCCCACGGCGGATATGAAAAATACCTTGAAGCGAAACTCTCAATCGCCAAAGCGCTCTCAAAATCTGCAAAAACTCCAAAGTTTATGGTTGCCAATATTGACGACAAAGAAACGGAAAAATTCTTTGAAGTGGCCAAGCCGGCCAACCCTATTCCCTATTCATTAAAAGATGCCGGTTTCTACAAACTTTTAGAAAACGGTCTTGAATTTAATTTTGATGGGGAAAAAATATTATCGCCATTAAATGGCATTTTTAATATTTACAATCTTCTCGCATCTTCAAAAACGGCCGAGGCTTTCGGCATCCAAACCGAAAAAATAAAATCGGCAATTGAAAAGTTGAGAGAAATTCCCGGACGAGCTCAAATAATAGAAGCTGGCAAATTTAGCGTTGTTGTTGACTATGCTCACACTCCCGATTCGCTTCGAGCAATTTACGAGGCCTTCCCGAATAAAAAGAAAATCTGCGTGCTCGGGAACACTGGCGGGGGACGTGACACCTGGAAAAGACCGGCAATGGGGAAAATAGCCGATGAGTATTGCGATAAAATAATTCTGACAAACGAAGACCCTTATGACGAAGATCCGAAAAAAATTGTGAATGAAATGGCAACCTCAATCCGTCCGGAAAAATTAACGATTGAGATTGACCGTAAAAAAGCCATCGTTCTTGCTATTAAAAAAGCAGATGAGATGTCAAATTTAAATTTTAAAAAAAACGGGTATGGTGCCACTGAAAAAAACGTGGCAATTTTGATTACCGGCAAAGGTACCGACCCATTTATTATGGAAGCTAATGGAAAAAAAATATCTTGGGATGATGCCACTATATTTAAAGAGGAATTGAAAAAGTTAACTGACTAGATAAATTCTCGATAAGTATTGCGACCTTACCACCCTATCCTCCCCACCACACTTCTAGTAATCGGTCCAAAATAACCGGCAGATGGAGTAATATTGTTGGCCTTTTGGAATTTAACAAGGGCTTTGAGGGTTAAGTAGCCGAA
>JAKAHN010000059.1 GCA_021814895.1 bacterium | reverse complement strand
ACCATACTTTTTCGCAACAAACAAATAAGCTTCGTGGGCTTTTTTCAAGTGATTCAAATCGGCTTCGTGAATATCGCGTTTTTTGCCTTTAATATATTTGCGCGCGCTCTTTTTATCAACCAAACTTTGAGCAACTGCTGGTGGCATATTCAAAAGAATTGTCATATCCGGTTTCGGGATATGAAAAATTTCATATTCAAAATGATTAAGCCATCTTAAATACTCCTCTCTTTTTTTCTTATCGGAAATTTTACCGGCCTGATGACCCATATTGGCCGAAACATAACGATTGCTAATAACCACCTTCCCATCTTTAAGCCACCGATAAATATCAAAAGATTTATCATATCTATCCAATGCGTAAAAAACCGAAGCGCGATAAGGTCCGACTTTGTCAGCTTTTCCATATTCTCCGCGAAGATATTTTGAAACGAAATAACTTGAAGGTTGGTCGTATTGCGGAAAATCAGTCGTCTCAACCGGCACTTTTAAATCTTTCAACTTTTGAATAAGCAATTTCGTCTGCGTCCCCTTACCGCTTCCGTCAGTCCCCTCTATCACTATAAACTTGCCTTTTTTGTTCATAAATCCATTGTATCAGGAAAAAGAAAAGGCGCGAGTTTATCGCGCCAACGGGAACAAAATATGATTGCCACATCTCACTGTCCCGCCTAAAACCATTAGGCATGCCTCCCACGACCTTTCGTCAAATTCCTCAAGACGGTCAAGCGACTTTTTTGTCGCAGTTCGACTTTCCCTCATAATCCGCCGAAGGTCTGCCTTTGTAGGCTGGCGACCGAACGTTGAAAAATACGGCCAAAGCGGTTTTAAGTTTCTTGGTTTACTCATAACCAATTCCCCGTTCCATATCTAAAATTAATATACCATAAAAAAAATTATTTCTACCTTCCGCCGGCTAACAGTTTCAGTAATTCTTCAAAATCCTGAACTTTGAAATCGGGAATTTCATTTTCGTCTTTTGGTTTTAATTCTTTATACTTCCCTCGCCACAAAAGCACAGTTGTCATTCCTAAAATATTCCCGTATTTAATTTCCGAATCTATTCTGTCTCCAATAACTAAAATTGCTTTCAGATTTTCAATTTTATATTTTCCCAAAATTTTTTTAAAACAATCCAATTTTTCTTGGCGTTCTCTACAAATATAAATTTCTGAAAAATAATCTCGAATACCCAGTGTTTCAATCTTTTTTTCTTGAGTAGTTACGTCACCATAAGTCACTAAAATCTTTTCGCTCGACGAACTTTCCAAAAAATTTTTAGCATCGGGATACAATTTCATCTCGGCAAAATTCGGGGTATTTTCATCAATCCTCATACTGGTATCATACAAAGTATCATCAAGATCAAAAATCAAAAGGGGCTTTTTCATAACGAAGTGATAATTTTAGCCAACAAATCAGAATTATGTCTTATGATCCCGCTATCTTTCCAAAGAGGTTTTAAAATTATTTCTTTACCAAAACGATTTAAACTTTTATCTACCACCATCGGATATTTTTTCTCTTTGGCATAAGAACGTAAAGTTTTGTCGCTCATCTTACGGCTATTGCAAACAATATAATCAAATTTCGACACTCCCGCATAAAACAAAATCGCTTTGGCGCAATCTGAAGCGCTTAAATTGTTAGTTTCGCCCCATTTGGTCATCAAATTGGCAATATAAATTTTCTTTGCTTTTGTTTTTTTCATCGCCTCTAACATACCGCCAACCAAAAAATTGGGAATGATTGAGGTATAAAGGTCTCCTGGTCCTACAACAATAATATCCGCCTCCATAATAGCTTTGCGGGCTTTCGAATTAAGTTTAGCTTTTGGTTCCAGAAAAATTTTTTTAATTTTACTTTCACTATCGTGTTTCGGAATATCAATATTGGTTTCACCTTCAATAATCGTTCCATCTTCAAGGGTGGCGCAGAGGTGCGACTTGCTGAGCGAGACCGGCAAAACTTTGCCGTTTATATTTAAAAGCTCGCCGGCTTTTTCAATCGCCAAATTATCGTCTTTGAAAATTGACGACAGGGCGGTTAGAAAAAGATTGCCAAAACTATGACCTTGCAATGAACTTTTTTTCTCAAACCTGAACATAAAAAGCCGGCGAAGAATTTTTTCCTCTTCTGATAAAGCAACGAGGCATCGTCTGACATCGCCCGGCGGTAAAATGCCGAATTCATCGCGTAAAAGTCCGCTTGAACCGCCGGAATCAAAAGTGGTCACAATGGCGGTAATTGCGATCGGATACTTTTTCAAACCTTTAAGAACGGTGAAACTGCCGGCGCCTCCGCCTATCGTCACAATTTTTTTAACACTTTCGCCGGTCTTCATTTGTTTAGCCTTGCTTTTTTCTCAAAATAGAATCTATTTTTCTTGCAATTTGAATAAAATCTTTTTCCTTCTTTCCTCTTGTCGTTTCAGCCGGACTACCCATTCTAATGCCCGACGGGTCAAACGGCGAACGTGTTTCGCCCGGTATGGTGTTTTTATTGCAAATGATTCCAGCTTTTTCCAATTTAGCTTCAGCTTCCTTACCAGGCAACCCTCTTCCATTCATCCAAACGTCAACCAAAACCAAATGGGAATCGGTCCCGCTGGAAATCACTCGCCAACCCAAACGGATAAGCTCGTTGGCAAGAGCTTGAGCATTTTTAATAACCTGCTTGGCGTATTTTTTAAAATCTGGTTTTGCATCCTCGGCCAAAGCAACTGCCACGCCGGCAATTTGCCCCATATGCGGACCGCCCTGAAGCCCGGGGAAAATCGCTTTATCAATTTTTTTCCACAACTCGCGAGCGTCCACTTTTGCAAAAATCATCGCCGCCCTCGGCCCGCGCAAAGTTTTATGGGTTGTTGTCGTCACCACATCGGCATACCTAAATGGCGACGGATAAGCTTCCCCAGCCACCAATCCGGCAAAATGTGACATATCCACCATTAATATCGAGCCCGAGGCGTCGGCTATTTCTCGACATTTTTTGAAATCAACAATCCTTGGGTAAGCAGTGAAGCCAACAACAATAAGATTGGGTTTTTCTCGAATTGCATCTGCCTCCATTTTTTCATAATTAATTCTTTCGGTTTTCGGGTCAATTTCTATCGGGATTTGTTGCCAAGCTTTTCCGGTAATCGAAACTTTTTGACCATGGCTCAAATGTCCGCCGGAGGAAAGTGGCAAACCCATTATCTTCCCGCCGAGAGGAACAAGTCCAAGATAAACCGCCAAGTTGGCAGGCGCGCCGGAAAGTGGTTGGACGTTTACATACCATTCATTCTTAACTAGTTTGAAAAGTTTCAAAGCTCTTTCTTGGCACAGTTCTTCCAATTTATCAGTGTTTGTCTGCCCGCCATAATATCGAGCGTGGGGATAACCTTCGGCATATTTATTATCAAATATAGAACCTAGGGCCGTTAAAACATCTTTAGAGACATAATTCTCCGAAGGAATAAGGTTGATAACTTTTTTTTGTCGCGTCTCTTCATCTTTTATCAATTTTTCAATTTTTTTGTCTTTCATTGTAATAATTAAAAGTTGTAAGTCTAAAACGCTAATTTCCTAAAAAGGTGACTCTTGAATTTCCCCCCTCTTAAATCATTAAATCATTCTATCAGCCCCGGCTAAAAAGAAAAGTTTTTATCTTTAAAATATTTGCTTTCAAGCGATTATTCTGGTAAAACTATCGTATTAAATTATTAATAGTTTCATCTCAAAAAATATGAGTGGATACATTATTTTTGCTATTGTAAGCGCTGTTATCGCCATTGTTTATGGTTTAATAACAGCAAAAGTTATTTTGGGTAAAAGCGCCGGGTCGGCGCGAATGCAGGAAATTTCTGCCGCCATTCAAGAAGGCGCCAAAGCTTATCTAAATCGCCAATACAAAACGATTGCCTGGATTGCCGTGGCAATTTTTATTTTGCTCTGGATTTTCATCAGCCTGACTTCTGCCGTCGGATTTTTAGTTGGGGCTTTCGCTTCGGCTCTCGCCGGTTACATCGGTATGAACGTTTCAGTCCGAGCCAATGTTAGAACAACGGAGGCGGCTAAGGGAGGTTTGGCACCAGCGCTCTCTATGGCCTTTAGAGGAGGAACAGTCACCGGGCTTTTGGTTGTCGGGTTAGCCTTATTTTCAATAAGCGTTTTTTACGCAATTACAGGAAACATTCAATCACTGGTTGGTCTGGGCTTTGGCGCCAGTTTGATTTCCGTTTTTGCCAGATTGGGCGGAGGAATTTTCACCAAAGCGGCTGATGTCGGAGCGGACTTAGTTGGAAAAGTTGAAGCCGGTATCCCGGAGGATGATCCGCGAAACGCCGCTGTTATTGCCGACAATGTTGGAGACAATGTCGGAGATTGCGCCGGTATGGCAGCCGACTTGTTTGAAACTTACGCCGTGACCTCAATCGCCGCGATGCTTCTAGGCTTTATCATTTTCCCAAATTATCCGAATGCGATTCTTTTCCCGCTCGCCTTGGGAGGTGTTTCTATTTTCGCTTCAATCATCGGCACATGGTTTGCCCGACTCGGTAAATCTAAAAACATTATGGGCGCCCTATATAAGGCTCTAATTGTGTCAGGGGTTATCGCTACAGGGGCTTTCTATTTCTTGACTAATAAAATTATGGCGATGAACGGCAAATATGAAACTTTCAACTTGTTTATCGCCGCTCTAACCGGACTTGTAGTCACCGCCCTTATTGTTGTCATCACCGAATACTACACAAGTACTAAATATGCTCCGGTCCAATCAATCGCCAAAGCATCTGTCTCCGGTCACGGCACCAACATTATTCAAGGTTTGGCTATATCAATGAAATCTACCGCTCTCCCGCTCATCACTATTATTGCCGGTATTCTGGTTGCTTATAATTTCGCCGGACTATACGGCATCGCGGTGGCGGCAATGAGTATGTTATCACTCGCTGGTATTATTATTGCTATTGACGCTTACGGGCCAATTACCGATAACGCAGGAGGTATTGCCGAAATGGCCGAATTACCAAAAGAAGTCCGCGATGTTACCGACCCGCTTGACGCCGTCGGCAACACGACCAAAGCAGTTACAAAAGGTTATGCTATAGCTTCAGCCGGCTTGGCAGCCCTGGTTCTGTTTGCTTCTTACACCGAAGAATTCACTTCCGCCGGTCATAGTTTGAGTTTCGTTTTGGGAAAGAGCG
>JAKAHN010000058.1:3533-5292 GCA_021814895.1 bacterium | reverse complement strand
ATCCTACATTCAATCCGAATTCTTATCAAACAGAAAAAAATGTTTCAATTTTTTCGAATCCGTTGGTTGAAAGCGTTTATGAAATGGGTTCGATTATGAAGCCGATAACGATGGCGGCTGGTCTTGATACCGGCATTGTTACAGCTAGCACAACTTATGACGATAAAGGTTTTTTGAAAGTGGATGACAGGACGATTTATAATTATGATAAGAAAGGCAGGGGTGTTGTTTCTATGCAAGAAGTTTTGAATCAGTCGCTCAATACCGGAGCGAGTACGGTCGCTTTGATGCTTGGTAAAAAAACTTTTACAGATTACATAACCGATTTTGGCTTGGGAGAGGAAACCGGCATAGACCTTCCAAGCGAGGCGGGTGGTTTGATGAATAACCTTATAAAAGGAAGGGATGTGGAGTTGGCGAACGCTTCTTTCGGGCAAGGAATTGCTGTTACGCCGATTGAAATGATTAGAGCGCTATCGGTGCTCGGAAACGGCGGGGTGTTGCCGAACCCTCATGTCGTCAAGCGTCTTGATTATACCCTTGGTTATTCAAAAAATATTATGACTACAGAAAATGAAATGCGTAGAGTTATTAAGCCAGAAACTTCAGAGGAAATAACCAGAATGTTGGTGGAGGTGGTTGATAAAGCGTTGGTTGGCGGAACAGTGAAACTGCCTCATTATAGTGTTGCCGCCAAAACTGGCACTGCTCAAATTGCCGAAAAGTCAACGGGCGGATATTATCCTGATAAATACCTGCATTCATTTTTTGGCTATTTCCCGGCTTATAATCCAAAGTTTATAATTTTTCTTTACACTGTTGAACCGCATGCAAATTACGCTTCGAACACTTTAACCGATCCGTTTATTAGTATGGTAAAATTTCTGATAAATTATTATCAAGTGCCACCCGATCGTTAAGAAGTCAGATTTCCATTGAAGTTTAAAGTATGATTTCCGAAGAATTTTTGACTTAATACGTTTAATTTTATGAAAAAAATATTTAAAAAAATTGTAGTAGTAATTTTGAAACTTGAGGCGCGGTTGGCATTAAGGCGTTGGAAGCCGAAGATTATTGCCGTGACCGGAAGTGTCGGTAAAACATCCACCAAGGATGCGGTGTATGCCGTTTTTTCAAAATTTGGCAAAACTAGAAAAAGTGAGAAAAGTTTTAACAGCGAACTCGGTGTACCGCTTACCATTCTTGGGTTGTCAAATGCTTGGCGTAATCCGATTTTTTGGATTCTAAACTTAATTAAAGGTTTTTTTATTTGTTTATTTAGGCCAAAAGATGCGGATTGGTTGGTGCTTGAAGTGGGGGCTGATCGACCGGGCGATATAAAAAAGATAGCCGGTTGGATTAAGCCGGATATTGCCGTTATAAATAAAATCGGCGATTTACCCGTTCATATAGAATTTTTTAAATCAGCTGATGATTTAGCTAAAGAAAAAGCGGAATTGGCAAAGGCTATAAAAACTGGAGGGTGCCTTATTGCTTACATTGATGATGAAAAAGTTATAAAAATTGCCGAAGGGGTGAAATCCAGAGCAGTTGTTACTTTTGGTTTTGACGAAAATGCCGATGTTTTCGCTTCAAATTATGGAATTATGTATAAAGATATCGGTGGCGTTAGCGTGCCGTTCGGAGTTTCTTTCAAAGTAAAAATTGCCGGGAATGTTTTACCGATAATGATTTCCGGGGCGTTGGGTAAGAGTCATGTTTATCCGGCGCTTGCCGCTCTTGGTACCGCTTTTTCTGT
>JAKAHN010000058.1:0-3523 GCA_021814895.1 bacterium | reverse complement strand
CGTGAATATAAAACTCCGCCTGGCAGAATGAAGCTTATTGATGGAATAAAAAATTCGCTCATCATTGACGATAGTTATAATTCTTCTCCAACTGCTTTGGATGAAGCCTTTAATACATTGAAAGATGTGGCGGCTACTGGCAGAAAAATTGTTGTTTTGGGTGGTATGTTTGAATTAGGGAAATATGGAAGAGATGCTCATTTTAATGCTGGCAGTAAGGTAACAGAGGTTTGCGATATCTTGGCGGTTGTGGGGGAATTTGGAAGAATTATTGCCGAAGGGGCGCTTGATGCGGGGATGGACGAGGAAAATATTTTTCAGTATGAAAATTCTATTGAAGCAGGTAAGGATATTCAAAATATGATAAAAGCGGGGGATATTGTTTTGGTAAAAGGTTCGCAGGGCGCGCGGATGGAAAAAGTGGTGGAAGAAATTATGGCTGAACCGGAACATGCGCCAGAACTTTTGGTGCGACAAGAATCTGAGTGGAAGAGAAAAAAATGATAACAATCAACAACTAATAACCAGTATTTAATATCTTCCACTTTAAACTTTCCACTTTATACTAAGGTGATATAATGCAGGTAATTAATCGATTTAAGGCATTTTTTATTGGAAGCGGTCAGAATACCCCGTCCGCTTGCGGCGGGGATAGGACGAGGTAAAACTTTATTAAAATACAAATTTAAATCTTGTTATGGGTCCGATCTATCACAATTGGAAAATAGGGTTGAGAAAAAATTATGTGGTATAATATCGGTAAGTAATATTAGTTCATAATAATTTTATTCAATGGAAACAAATTTTACCGGTAAAAAAATTTTGTGGGTTGAGGATGATGTTTTTTTGAGCGGTCTTATCGGCCAGCGTTTTGGCGGGCTCGGCGCTACGCTTTTTAGCGCGACGAACGGACAGCAGGCGCTTGAAATCGCAAAAAAAGAAATACCCGACGTGATTTTGCTTGATATAATCTTGCCCGGCATCGGCGGGTTTGAGATTTTGAAAAGTCTTAAAGATAATGAGGTAACAAAAAATATTCCTGTTATTATCCTTTCAAACTTGAGCCAGAAGGGCGATATTGAAAAAGGCAAATCGCTTGGAGCGGTCAGTTTTTTGGTGAAGGCGACTGTCGATTTGGATGAAATCGTAAATGAAGTAAAAAAAGTTTTGAAAATTTGAAGCTATAATAAATTTATAGAGGTGTTTTTGTATCGGTATAGTTGGAGTTTTTTCAGCGCGTTTTAGTTGACGAATTTATTTAATATGTTATGCTTTTGTGAGTAAACAAAGGTTATAAGCTTTTGGGAAAGGTAGAAATGAATCCTAAGCTCAAATATTTGTCGGTAATTGCGGTAGTTGTAGTCATTTCTTTAATCAGTGCCGCTCTCGGTTACTTTTACGGAGAGATTTCAGGTTTCAGATCGGCGCTTGGTTGCCCGGCTCCAGATTTAGATATCCCAAGAGGGAGGGTCCTCGAGACCAAATTGCTGGGACATAGTTTGACGATCGGGGCAACTGCGGGATACTGGACGGCCGTAAGGGTGGTTAACAGCGACACTGATTGGAGGGTTTACAATACTGTGATCGAACCCCCAGCAGGGTTCTCTACCTTTGATGGCAACGGATTTTTGTCCTACCTGCCGGCGGCGGAGACAAACGTCGTTGAGACCAACACCACCCCTCGTTGAGCGCTTCGGCGCTCTTTTCTTTTGCTGAATATCTTGATAGTATTCGTGTATCACCCTGTGGGCCAACCATAGGGCGTAAAACGTATGAAAGAAAAAAAAGATGAAATAGTTGTGAAAGGCGCAAGAACTCACAATCTGAAAAATGTGACGGTTTCTATGCCTCGCAATAAAATGATTGTTTTTACGGGGCTTTCCGGAAGCGGGAAATCATCTTTGGCGTTTGATACTATTTTTGCCGAAGGCCAGAGGCGATATGTTGAATCTTTGTCTGCTTACGCCCGTCAATTTTTGAATCAGATGCCGAAGCCGGATGTCGATGAAATTACCGGTCTATCGCCGGCCATTTCCATTGACCAAAAATCACGTTCAAACAATCCGCGTTCAACGGTTGCGACTATTACCGAAATTTACGATTATCTTAGAATTTTATTTGCCAGAATAGGTAAGCCCCACTGTTTGGTGTGCGGACGAGAAATCAAAAAACTTTCAAACGAGGAAATTTTGGAAACAATTTTAAGCACCATAAAATCGTTAGATATAGAAAAAGGAAACAAAGAGGTTGTTGGCGTAAAATACAACACTTTAAAAATCCGGCTTCTCGCTCCTGTTGTTGTCGGCCGAAAAGGCGAATATTACCAGCTTTTGTATGATTTGTTAGGTAAGGGTTACTCTACGGTCAAAGTAGACGGCCAAATAAAAAAGCTTCGCGAACAGATAATTTTGGCCAAGCATAAAAAACATGATATTGACGTTTTAGTGGACGAATTGTTCATAAGCGAGCTTCATAAAATTAACGACGATTCAAGACAACGCTTATCGGAAGCGGTGGAAAAAACTTTGACCGAAAGTGGGGGACTTATTAAGCTTGAATTGCCGGACGGAAGCGAAAAAATGATTTCTTCAAAGTTTATGTGTCCTTACGACGGTTTTTCTTTCCCTGAAATAGAGCCTAGGCTTTTTTCGTTCAATTCTCCTTACGGCGCCTGTCCCGAATGTCACGGCTTGGGAACCAGAAATATTTGGAGCGACGAGCCGTGTTTGAAGTGTAACGGAACTCGTTTGCGGGAGGAGGCCCTTTCGGTGTATTTGGGAGGTTCAAGGAAGTCTGACCTCAAACAACAAGAGAGGTCAGACTTCAAAGACTTCAATCGTGGCTTGAACATATTGGAACTAACCTCGCTTTCCATAGATGAATGCAAGAAATTTTTTGACAAACTAAAATTAACAGAAAAAGAAAAAGAAATTTCAAAAGTTATTTTGAAAGAAATTGACGCGCGTCTTCAGTTTATGATTAATGTCGGCATTGAATATCTGACGCTGAATCGCCGCGCCAACACGCTTTCCGGCGGTGAGGCTCAAAGAATTCGTCTTGCTTCGCAATTGGGTTCCGGTTTGGTCGGCGCTCTTTACGTTCTTGATGAACCGACAATAGGTCTTCACGCCCGCGACAATGACCGATTGATAAAAACTCTTCTCCATCTTCGCGACCTCGGGAACACGATAATTGTCGTTGAGCATGATGAAGACACGATATATTCGTCAGACTATATTGTTGATATCGGACCAAAGGCGGGAGTTCACGGCGGAGAAGTTGTCGTTTCCGGCTGGCTTGAAGAACTTTTGACAGCGAAAAAAAATGAAAGCGGTTCGGTGACTCTTGAATATTTGCGAGGCGAAAAAGCTATTGAAGCTCCAGATGAAAGACGCGATAAAGAAGCCGGCTCTATAAAAATTCGCGGTGGAAATATTTTTAATATCGAAAACTTGTCTGTTGATATTCCGCTTGGCAGACTTATCGCTGTTACCGGTGTTTCCGGAAGCGGGAAATCGTCTTT
>JAKAHN010000057.1 GCA_021814895.1 bacterium | reverse complement strand
GAAAATTCCAAACAACAAGCATCAAATATCAAATAAATTCCGATAATAAAAATCTAAATTAAAATTGTCATCCCGTTAAAAAACGGGACTCAGGGCTGGATCCCAGCTTCCGCTGGGATGACAGAAGCGTGTCATTCTGAACTTGACTGTCATCCCATAGTTCGGACTGAGGAGGGATTCAGGATCCAGAAATCAAAAAAACCAAAGCAACGACAGAAGATAAGATGGATATAAAATCAATAATCAAAAAACAAAACCCTCCGTCTCTATGAGACGAGACAAGCTTCACCCTAGTAGAGATTATTGTCGTAAGGCAAAATAGTACAAACACGAATAATAACTGATATAACTAATTTATACGCATAAAAAATACGACTTTTGTGAGTCGTATTTTATCAGTATTAATCCGTTTTATCCGTATCTATCCTTATCTATTTAACCGCTTTTACGATTTCCGAAAAAACTTTGGGATATTTGTTGGCAATTTCGGCTAAAACTTTTCTGTCGAGCGATACGTTATTTTTCTTAAGAGCGGAAATGAATTTGCTGTAAGTCGTTCCTTCGGCTCGAACTGCGGCGTTAAGCTGGGTTTGCCATAATGCTCGATAATTTCTTTTGTTTTCTTTGCGCCCCCGGAACATTCTTGATTGGGCGTGAAGAAGAGCTTCTTTTGCCGCGCGCTCTTTTGATTTGCGGCCCCATCGATAGCCCTTAACTTTTTTCAGTAGCGACTCTCTTTTTTTGTGGGCAATAGTGCCTCTTTTTACTCTGGTCATATTATTAGTAACTAGTAATTAGTAAATGGAATTAAAAGCTTCCGGGTTTTTTGGAGATTTTTTCGGAAATGGCATGAGATGTTTGGTGCATCCCCTGAATTCTATGTATTTGGGTTGAACTCTTTTTTGAACGAAAATGACACTGCGCCATAGTGCGCCTCATAACTTTTCCGTTTTTTGTTACCCTGAATCTTGTAGTAATTGATTTTTTCATATTATTTTCCCTTAACTATCTGCATTATCAGTCCTCTTCCTCCGGGCCGGACGGACATTGTTATCTGATATTCAGCCGTAATCATTTTTATGAAGTCGGCGAATCTTTTTCTGGCCCAATCCTGATTGTATTTTTCCCTTCCGCGGAGGGCCATCATTATTTCAACTTTGTTTCCCTCATCCAGGAATTTTTCCGTCTGTTTGGCTCTTATCATAAGATCATTATCGGCAGCCCTGGGAGTAATTCTTACCTGTTTGAGTTCTCCAACTGTTTTGTGTGCGTGTTTTTTCTCCTCTTTCCTTTGTTGATATCGGAATTTATCGTAACTGATTATTTTTACCACCGGCGGTTTAATATTGGGTGCGATTTCAACCACGTCCAGCCCTTTTTCTTCGGCTAGTGCAAGCGCCTCAGAGAGTTTCATTACGCCCAAATTAGCTCCTGCTTCGTCAACCACGCGTACTTCTGATGCCGTAATTCTTTGATTGATTCTTACGTAGTTATCGATGGTGAGTGGTGTTACTGTTTTTTAACGTCACCAGATTAACACACAAATAAGCCGTTTGCAATACTTTAATGAGCGATAAATGACCTCCTCCCCGCCCTGAAGGGCGGGGAGGAGGTCATTGTGGAGGCGGGGAGATTGGCTCCAACTAAAGTTTTTTCCGTCGAAAAAACTTTGTTTAGCCGCCGCCTCACGTCCCTCGTTGCCACTCGGGACAAGTTCCGGCGTTCAATCTCCCACGAAAGCAAAGCAGTTTGCTTTCTCGCTCTCCAAAACAAAATCACCCGCAAGGGGTAATTTTGTTTTTTGTGGAGGCGGGGAGATTGAACCCCCGTCCAAGAATTCCTCTGAAAACATTCTACAGGCTTAGTTCCGAAAAATCGGGACAATAGTTTCTTCCTAATTTTTCCCTTGTCTACGGAAGTGCTTGATAAGGGTAAGCCTCAGATATAACACCGGCGATTTCCCCATGAGACATCGGGAGCCGATGGTCTACGTGCGAACTTAAAAGTTCTTAAGCGTAAACAGGTGCTAAATTGTAGTTAGCAGATTTGTTTGGTGATTTTGATGAGTTCATCAACTCCGCCTGCAATTTTCAAGGGAGTATTCTTGTCGAGACTTGCGCCCCCGATGAAATTAAAAATTGACTTGTCTTCTGATGTTTTTTTCAGCTTCTCGTTTTTTGATGATATCTCTTTTGTCCGATTTCTTTTTATGAACACCCAGTCCGATTTCTAATTTGATTAATCCTTTTTTATTATACAACTTTATCGGCACTAGCGTCAAGTTTTTTGATGATACTTGGCCCATAAGAGAAACAATTTCCGCTTTTTTTACCAGAAGCCGTCGCGAACGTTGCGGGTCAAAATCTTTGGGCGTGTTTTTTATCTGATAGGGTCCGATAGTGGCTCCTACAAGCCAAAGCTGACCTCCATATATTTTCACAACCGATCCAACAATGCCGGCTTTTCCGGAACGGACAGCCTTGACTTCATGCCCCAGAAGTTCAATTCCGGCTTCAAGAGTGTCGGATATTTCGTAATCAAAATAAGCTTTTTTGTTGGATATAGTTTCCATCGGTTTATCTATAATAGTGCTTTATGTGATTTTTTTGCAAGCAATATGCTATAATAAAACAAATAAAATAACTATGAAAAAATCTTCATTAGTTGTGGTTGTCCTGCTTGTCGCGGCAAGCATAGGGATGACTGCTGTCTTTTCAAACCAAGTGTCGATAAACGGATTTCTTTCGAGCGTTTACTCAACCGCTTTCGAAAATCATCAAACTCAAAATGTTCATGCCCAAGCGGTTGGAACAGGGAGCGTAACGCTGATTGTCCAAATCTGCCAGACTTTGGGAAATTATCAAAGCCCTTCCGGTCAAACTTGTTCCGGAACTCCGGCATCCCCATCTTCCGATATCGCCGGTCAATTTAAATACGATGTTCAAAGATTGGTTGGCTCTGGAGCAAATACTCAAATAACGACAGTTCTCAGTGGAGTTGGCGCCGGAACTTATACATTGCCAGCTAATACTCCTAACGCCAGCAATAACAATCGAGATATTTATACGGCAATAGAGAAGTCGGCCCCTACCAACTATGATCTTATCGGAACTAGCGGATTTACCTATCCTTATAATTTTTCAGTTACGGCGGGCCAGAGCGTAGAAGTGGATTTGCCTTATGTGATTTATACGGCAGTTGAACAAACGGCTCCTGCTGGGACTACCATTACCGCCGACATTGTTGATGGAAATGGAAATTTTATCAGGGCGCTGACAACTTCAGAAATTCAATCGGTCACTTTTGACATTCAACATTCGGTTCCGGCGACAGGCGGAAATGTTGGCTCTCATGCTGGAAATTTTGACACTCAGGTTTCTTCCGGAAAATTAAACACTTCATATTCTCTTCCAACCTACGTTCATTCCGGTTCAATTCTGACAAATATAAAATCCCCGTCCGGTTATGTAGTTAGGTCAATTAATGGAGGGGGTGCTAACTCCGGAACTTATTTTGATCTCGGATCTGTCAGCAGTGTTGTTATTCATTTCACTCAGGCTCCAGCCTCGTCTCAAACTCAAAAAGCCGACCAGATGCTTTATGTTCCTAACGGCATTAGTTATGTTAAAAAAATAGCTCAGACATATTCGGACAACGAATATAAGTATTCAAATTTGGATGTTGATATGTTTGCTTATCATAAAAATAACAATCGCCCGTTTCCTTTAAACTGGGCAATTGCAAAATATTCAGGAGTTCCTTACTTGTTTTTAAACGGAACGGGGAAAATAATTATTTATAACATTTCCGACCCGGCCAATCCCAAGCAAGTCAGTGAATATGTTCTTTCTGGTTTGGACAATCTCAATGTGTTTACAAGGCATACCGGCGCCGGCGATGTGACGAGCGGGCAGTGTGATCCAGAACACGGAGGGACTCATGCTTTTATAACTTCGGCGTCAAAAATATTTGTGGCTGACAATTCGCCATATATATTAGTTGATGTCCAAAGACAGGGTCCCGGACCGGCCGGAACAGCAATTCTGTCTCTTGATACTTCCAGCATGGCCATGACGGCCCACCCCCAGTGGACTTATTGTTTTGAAAATCCTAACGGAGTTTTCGGGACTGCTTTCGGAATGTATAAAGGAAGTGACGGAAAAACTTATTTTGTGTCCCAGCCGTTTAATAATGATAAAGGATATGGTATCACGGTGAGTATTTTATCTATTGATTTGACCGGCGTTGTGACTCAAGTTGCTGTTCTTAATAAATCTTCCGGGGTATCGACGTCGGGAGTTGCTTCCGATTTGGATTATAATCACGGAAGAGCGTTTGTCGTAAGTTTAGGAGATAAAACATATTTGATCGGTCCAACAGCATCAACGGTTTCCAATCCAAATAATTTATCGGTTCATATTTATGACATCTCAAATCCTCAAAGTATAAGTAAAATCAATCAGGAGATTGTGACGACGACTGGAAAAATTATTATTGATGGACAATCCAAACGAATGTATGTGCCGTCTTCTATTCCGAATCCTGCCGCAAATTTGACATCATATACGATTCCAAAAACATTACCCATTTGGCAGGTCTATGATTTGAGTGTTTTACCTAATGCTCCCAAGCTGATTGCTACTTATAATAATCCAACTGATTTACTTAATTCAACTCAGATATCCGCAGATTTTGCTCAAGTTGCCAAGAGATTGAGCATTACATCAGCAAGTAATCTTATAGACACAAGTAATTCCTCCTTTATATATGGCGACTTCGGATATTCTTCCTCGGTCCAGTTAATAAATGTCTCAAATAATTTGGCATATGTATCCTTATATACCAACGGAAAAACTCAATGGGATACTATTGCCAATCAAGCCGGGGTGACGGACGGAAGCGAGTATGGAACTAATGCTATTCAATTTATTGTTGATTTGAGCAATGCATCCAGCCCCAAAATACTTGGGATGATATTCGGGCATACAGAGTATTCTGCTTATGCGCTTTCTGCCGGAGGTTGGTTTGATGTTCCATTGTACGGAAATATTATAAATTACAATGGCTATATTTATCGAGCCAATTTCCGCATCGCCGATGTTTGGAAATTGGGTAATCCTCCGGTTCAAAATACGGGCGGCGGGATGAGTGGCGGCGGTACGGGCGTGGGGGCAGTAACCACGATTCCAAGCGCCCCGGCTTTTTCGTTCCAGAGCTTGCTGAATATTTTCAGGAGGATATTAAATAATAGATAAAATAAAAAACAGCCTCTGTTTGCGGGGGCTGTTTTTTTATCTTTAAATCTCAAAAAAATTATGATAAAGTGGATTAACGCCAGGATAGTAGAACTGCGATAGAATTTTGAAAACGCTTTTCTTATAACCTGGTTTTATCTGCTAATTATAAATTTATCGTTCTGTGGTGACCCTTTTTCAATAAAATCACGGAGAAGAACATCGCAGTTCGCTACCTGACATGCTACGCAATCTTAAACATTTTAATC
>JAKAHN010000056.1 GCA_021814895.1 bacterium | reverse complement strand
GGAATCTAACCTCACTTCCTACAAATAACATTTGAATTATATACCGCCGTTTGATAATAGCAATATTTTCTAGATACAAAAACATTTGTCCGGCAAACAGTCAAAACCGCCGCTTGGCTTTTTGAGCCAAACGGCGGTTTTGTAAAAATTTCAGGAAAAAATCCGTTATTCGGTTGCGGAAGACGCTTCGTTATCATTCCTGACTTCAGCCTTAACGCCAAAATCAACAATTCCTTTGAATATATTTTCGGCGTCTTTTCTGGCGGCCTTCAGGTCATCCGTCCCGGCTTTGATTTTCACTCGAGCATCAACAAGGGCTTTTTTATTCGCTTCAAATATCGTCTGATCCCCGGAATCAGGCTTGAGCGCCGATGCAATACTGATAGCCGAATCTGCTTGAACTTTAGCATCTGCTATTTTGCCGTTATAATCAGCAAGTAACGCGGAAAGGGCTGAGACGTCTTTCCCGGCTTGGCTTAGGGCGTCAATCCTTGTCTGTAATTTTACGCCAATAGTAATCATCCCCTCAGCGATAATTTTTATCCTGTCTGCCGCCGCCAAAATTGTGGCTTGGGGTATGACCAAAGCGAAAATTCTGTACGACTTGGCAATTGACTGGGCATCATCTTTCAACGTCGCCCTGTCACTATCCGCTTCAATTTTCGCCCTTAAGTTACTAAGATTTTCTATCTGCAAGTTGACGATGTTTGAGATATTGGATTTTTCGTCATCAGAAACCTTTTTCATCAGCTCAACCCGATTTGAAATCTTGTTTAAAGCTTCCACCCTTCTTTCAATTTCCTGATTGACACGTTCTCTCAACCTTGTTTCCATTTGCACCTTGGCATTAGCCCGGACATCCCCTCTTGTAGTTGAACCGTTTGCGTCTTCATTTACATCTTGGCCTCTATCATCATTCGTAATTCGCGCTCTGACAGAATTGTTGATTTCAGCGTCGTTCCTGTTTTCTATAGCAGCCCTTACGCCCCCGTCCGTCATCGCGGCAAAAATAGCGGATATCGGAACGACCGCAAAACCGACAGCAAACATAACGATGCCTACCGAAGAAATAAAGCTGAATGAAAAATGTTTATTTGATATTTTCATTTTTTTTAAAAAATATTGATAATTTAACCTTTCACAACAAAAAACATTGCGAAAAAACTCAAACTTTTATTGTTGCGGCATCGGCTGGTCGTTTAATCCTTGATCAATGCTACTAGCATCCGTATCAAGAGCGTTAAGCTGGCTATCAATGGCTGACATATCTTTTCCCAAAGAAACATCCGATACGTCCGTTTTTGATATTGCGGAAAGGTCAACCGGCGCATTTGACTCCCGTATAGAAGGAGCGACATTTTTACTATTTCTCCAATAAAAAATTCCGGCAACGATAACCACAATTACAAACAGGACGATAATTGCTTTTTTTGTTAACATGGCGATTCGAGCGCTATCTAATGTTTAACAATGAAAAAATGTCACACGTAAAACAAAAAATGCGCTCTAAAAAATTAAATAATAATCGGCCCTATTCACCAAACCTCCCAACATAAAACCTGTTGAGACTCCCTTAATTATAACATAGCAACAAGAAAGAATGATACACAGTTATAAAACGAGGTGATACAATATATATGTGGAACAAAGCATCCATCTCATTATTCACAATGTTACATCGGTATTATCCGCCGTTATTCTGACCGGCCTGGCTTTTTTCACTTATTTAAACGGCCAAAAAAAAACACTGTCTGTCGTGTTATCTCTGACGCTTGCGTCAATAACCGTATTTATAATATCCCATGTTATCGGCGTAAATATTGCCGACCCAAACACATCAAGAATAGTCTTAATGTTCAATCTGTCGTTATTTTTCATTGGCGCCTTCAACCTTCATTTGGTTTTTCTGGTTCTCGGAACAGCTAAAAAACATTCCTTCATAATAATATTCGTTTACATTTCAACTGTAATATTTACCGTTCTCTTTGCCTTATCTCCAAATCTTTTTCTGATGCCTTCCGCGCCAAAAATGTATTTCGCCAATTACTACGAACCGGGCGCTTTAAACTGGGTGCGTTTGGTTTTCTTATACCTTATTATATTGCCCTATATAATTTCCCTGATTTATTCGGCATATAAAAAATCCCCCCCGGGTTTCCAAAAAAAACAATACAAGTATTTGATCATAGCAATCCTTGTCGGTTATATGACCGGCTTGATCCCGAATTTTCTGGTTTACGGAATCGCTTTTGATCCTCTTTTGGGAATGCTGTTCGGTTCATTGCTGGCAATCCCGCTTATTTACGGCGCTGTTCAATACGAACTTTTCAATGTCAAAGTTATCGCCAAAGAAGCCTTTTTCTACAGTTTAGCGGTCGGATTGGTCGGAGGCCTGATTATTTTTTTAAATTACGCAAATAGATTTCTGGAACAGACTTTCCCGACTTTCCCGGATTGGATTATGCCTTTAATTTCCGCTGTCTTAGCTGTCACTATCGTATTTGTTATCTGGAGACGTCTGCGCCAAGGCGATTTGCTGAAGTATGAATTCGTCAATATCATCACTCATAAATTCCGCACCCCGCTTACTTATATCAAATGGTCTTCGGAAAACTTGTTGAAAACAGATTTGTCCAAACAGACGGAAATTGAAATCCGAAAAATTTTAAATGCCAACGCCAAACTGGTTGAGTTGACCAATATCCTTACCAATATTCCCCAGGACGCCGACAGCGCTTACGACTACCATTTTTCAAAACATGATTTATCAAAAATCGCCGGAGATATAGCGGAGTCGCTGATCCAGACTGCTTCAGCCAAACATATTGAAATAACTTCTCGCCTTGAACCGGACCTAACCGCCGTCTTTGACGACGAGCGAATAAAATTCATCATTCACTCTATCATAGAAAACGCCGTCAGTTACACTCCGGAAAACCAAAAAATTGAAGTGGCCACCTATCGCGCCAAAAAAGAAATAATCTGTTCGGTAAAAGACAGCGGGATAGGCATCAGCAAGGAAGAACTGCCGATGATTTTTTATAAATTTTACAGAAGTTCGGAAGCAAAAAAGACCGATACCGAAGGAATGGGCCTCGCTCTCTATCTTTCAAGAGAAATAATGAAAAGGCACAACGGCAAAATATGGGCCGTTTCAGAAGGACTCAATAAGGGCAGCACTTTTTCCATCTCCTTACCGCTTTAAAATTGAGGCGGGCTTAAAAAAACTATCGCGAATCCGTTTTCAAAACGGGCGCAGTTGCGGCTGAAACCAAATCAAAAAACACCCGCCCGAGACGTTGACCCGTACCGATAGTAATATCGACTCGCCACTTCCCAGGCAATAAATTATTTTTCATTGAATAGCCCCGATATCCGCCTCCCCGTCCGCCCACCATATCAAACTCGGTCTTGCTTTTCAAAGCCCATTGATTTGTCGCCGTATCAAAATAATACCATTCGTGATAAACAGACAGAGAAAAGGCGGACGGGGCGAAAACGGCGCTCCAAATATAAACCGGCGCATTATTGAACTGATGAAAAACTTTATCTTCTTTCCGCCAAAAAACATACGATGGCGCCGGTTCGTATTTAACATTATAGCTTCCGTTTATTTTAACAACCGAGTGAAAAACACCTGCATCTTTAAGAGCCAGAGGAATGGGCGGGATGAGATTGGCAAAATACCCGTAGTTTAAAAAAGCGTAAATCAAAATGACGATAAAAATCCTTGTGCGGCGGGCTTCCAGCGAACGCTCTTTTGCCACTTTGGAAAGTGAAAAAACCACAATACCGAGCACCGTGAGAGATATCAATCCGCTCCAGATAAAAACATCCGAACCGATTTTGCCGACAGCGATCGGCAAGGCAAAAACCAAAAAAAGAAATTCGGCCAAAAAGAAAAGAGCGATTTGAAAAGTGATGTGGTTTTGTTTCGTTCTGAAAATTTCATTGCTGAAAACCGCCGCCAACAAAAACAACAGAAAAGGCCAGCTGCCGGAAAGTTCGGCGCTTCTGGTGTAAAAAATGAGAGAAGCGTTAAATAGCGTTCCGAACATAAACTGAATGACGTAAGGAATGACGTTGGCGAATTTCCTTTTCCAACCCTTTTCGTATCGGACCGAAATACCCTGATAAACAATTATACCGACGGCAATAACCGCCAAATAAATCCCCAAAATTATCGCCGCCCCGCTCAAGTCCACAAAAGTCAAAGTCAGTCCGTCCCAAATGAAACCGGAAATGAAAGCGATAGCGGAAACCGTTCGCCCGCGGCGCGCCAGAAATCCTTTGTCTTTATTTGAATTTTTATTTTCCAATTTTTGCTCTTATTTGATTACTAATGCCTAAAAATCAAATTTTTAAAGAAATTTTGGCTGTTATGGCGCAATGGTCGCTCACGCCACAAACTAATTTTACATCTTCGGCGATATAATCCGGCGTGGAAAACAAACCGTCAACCATCAATCGCAAACCCTTTTTGCGATGCAAATCAGGGTCAATGCTAGAGTCATATTCCGGCGGAATGTTATCTTTATATTTTTCGGCAATCTTGGCAAAGATTTCGCCTCCGCGCGGAGCGTTGAAATCTCCCGATAACACAAAAGATTTTTCCTTGCTTAAAATCTCTAGAAGCCGAGCAACATCTTTTCTTTGAGTGTCGTTAGCCAAACCGTCCGGTGCCCAAGTGAAATGAGTTGAGAAAATATTAAATTCGTTGCCATCATAAACTACCTTCACTTTGGCTAAAACCGCAAAGCTTGTTTTATATTTGTCTTCCAAAGATTTCTTGTCTTCAATACCTAAATCTTTTAAATCTCCCCTGTAATAGACATAGTCGCCGGAAACAATTTTAAGTTTTGATAAAATCACTACTCCAATTTTTTCAAATCGGTCATTATCTGATCTTTCCAAAATCGTCATTGGGTAAAAACGACCATCCATCGCTAATTCTTTTTTTAAATTGATGAAGTCGCTTTCGTAAACCTCCTGAAGACAAATAACATCTGGCTTTGAATCAACAAAAAACTTCCGGACAATGTCCGGATGTTTTTCTTTTTCTATATTCAAACTGATAAGCAAAAGCGACTTACCTGTCATTTAATATATTTGAACACCGGTTAATTCCCTCACTTTTTTCATTTTTTCAATCGCCCTAGCTCTGGCTTTTTCTCCGCCTTCTTTGAGAATTTTCAAAACGGCCGGGATATCTTTGGCGAGCGTTTCGCGCTTGGCGCGAAGCGGAGCGATGAAAGCGCTCATATCGGCAATCAGCGCTTCCTTTAAATCTTTATACTTTCCTTTCTTTTCCGAATACAAAGCGTCCAGCGATTCTTTATCGCGGAACAATTCGTGAATTGCATAGACATTTTTCGGCACATCGCTTTCGGAATCGGTTACGATACTCATTACCAATTTTTTAATCTCTTCGTCGGAAGCGAAAAGCGGAATAATGTTGCCGTAACTCTTACTCATTTTTTGGCCGTCAATTCCGGGCACCGTTTTAACATTTTCCAAAATAAGCGGTTCGGGCAATTTCAGAACTTCACCAAAAATTCTGTTGAATTTTTCGGCCGTATCGCGGGCGTATTCCACATGCTGTTT
>JAKAHN010000055.1 GCA_021814895.1 bacterium | reverse complement strand
TTCCACAACCTCACCTTGTCAAATAGCAAAATGATCGATGGAGCAACTCCCCTTATTACTTGTTATTAGTTATAAGTTATCGGTTATTAGTTCCCCACTTAGTTGTCCCCCCTTCACCCACATCTTTCCCACTTTGGCTATTGTGCAACTCTCCTTTTATGATGTTAAGATATCTTTATGGCAAAAAATCAGGCAGTAAAAAACTCATTCCGCGTCCCGCCCCAAAACCTTGAATCAGAAAAAGCTTTGCTCGGCGCGGTAATGATGAGGCCGGGCGCTATTTACGAAATCATTGATATCATTACTCCACGCTCTTTTTATTCCGAGAAGCATAAAATAATTTTTGAGACGATGATTGAACTTGTCGGCAAAAACGAGCCGATAGATTTTCTGACAATGTCCGCCCGAATAAAAGAAAAAGGGTTGTTGGAAGCTATCGGTGGAAGCGTCTATATGACCGAGCTGGTAAATTACGTTCCTTCTTCAGCCAACATCAGACAATACGCCACAATCGTTCATAATAAGTATTTAATGAGAGGTTTGCTTGACGCGGCCGAATATATAACAACCCTCGGCTATGACGAAGCGTCCGGCATTGAAGAGCTTTTGGACCGCGCCGAAAAAAGAGTTTACGAAGTCGCCAATTTTCAGAAGCATCAAAAATTCATAGAATTGAAAGATGTTCTCGGCGAGGCTTGGGAGCGATTGGATAAACTCCATAAATCAAAAGATGATCTGCGCGGAGTGCCGACCGGTTTTCGCGACCTTGATAATAAACTTGCGGGCTTACAAAAATCAGATTTGATAATTTTAGCCGCCCGCCCGTCAATGGGAAAAACTTCTCTCGCTTTGGATATCGCGAGACAAGCGGCTGTTAAACACAATATCCCAGTCTGTATTTTCTCGCTTGAAATGAGTTCACACCAACTTGTTGACAGAATGCTTTCATCTGAATCCAGGGTTGATTCTTGGAATATCAGGACCGGAAAACATTTAGTTGACAGCGATTTTGAGCGAATTCGCGATTCCTTGGACAAACTCGCCAAAGCGCCTATTTTCGTCGATGACCAACCCGGAAACTCCATATTAAAAATGCGTTCAGTCGCCAGACGTCTAAAAAGCGAAAAAAATCTCGGACTTATTATTGTGGACTATCTTCAACTTATGGTGCCGACCGACAGCAAGGCTTCCGATTCGGTCGTCCAACAGGTTACGGAAATTTCCCGCTCGTTAAAAAATATGGCTCGAGAGCTTAATGTTCCTGTCTTGGCTCTTTCCCAACTTTCGCGCGCCGTTGAACAGCGTGGCGGCAAACCGCGTCTTTCCGATTTGAGAGATTCAGGATCAATTGAACAAGATGCCGACGTTGTTATGTTTATTCACCGAGACGACAAACATAACGAAAATTCGGATAGGCCGAATATCGCCGAGATAATGATTGAAAAACACCGAAACGGACCGACCGGGAAAATTGAATTGTACTTTGACGAAAAATACACCACATTTATAAATCTTGAAAAAGGCAGTATGAGCGATTTTGACGCAACCCCTTCTACAAACGATATCGAAGCGGGTTTTTAATTTAAATTTATCATTATGAACACCCTTGAAAAATTGGTAGAACTTTTTAGACAATTCCCCGGTATCGGTCCGCGCCAAGCTCGTCGATTCGCTTATTTTTTGCTGACTCGCGATTCTTCCTATGTGAATTCCCTGTCATCACTTATCCGCGAGGCCAAAAAAGAAATCAAAAAATGCGCTTCTTGCCATAGATTTTTTACACCAAATCCAAAAAGTAAAATTCAAGACGAATGCGAAATATGTTCTGACGACACTCGCGAGCAAAACACTCTAATGCTTGTAGCGAGAGATGTTGATTTGGAAATGGTTGAAAAAAGCGGGACTTACAGAGGCGTGTACTTCGTTCTTGGCGGGACATTGCCGATATTGGAAGACAGCCCGGAGAAAAAAATCAGAATAAAAAATCTGGAATTAAGAGTGCGAAACGACAGAAAACTGTCAGAGATAATTTTCGCCTTAAACGCCAACCCCGAAGGCGAACATACGGCTGAATTCGTAGCTGTGACTATTTCGCCCATTATCAAAGAAAAAAATATAAAAATCTCCTATCTCGGCAGAGGGCTTTCAACCGGCGCCGAACTTGAATACATTGACCCCGATACCCTAAAAAGCGCCCTAAAAAATAGAGCTTGACGAAAATTGTCGACCTGCCAGGTCGACAATTTTGCTTTTTAAGTTATCTAAAAAACCGATATTTTTTTACCAGTGAGGTGTTCGCCCACCATTTGCCAAAACCTATATACTCTCCGGCCTCTGTCATAATCACGCCGATAAGAATCAAAATGTAAATTAGATGCTCGTCTAAAATAGGATTGGTTGTCGGCAATATCAAAGCTGAATACATCAAAAAAAGCATTGCGATACCTGCCACGCTTCCCGCCCTAGTCATTATACCGAAAAGCAGAGTCGCGCCGACAAACAAAAGTCCGAGCATAAAAAGCCAGTCAATGGCGCTGACGCCAGCGATAGATTGATAAAATGTCGCAAGCGGACCATGAGTGCCGGCTTTCAAAAAACCGTAAGTCGGTGAAATGCCGTTAATCCATGCTTTGCCGGAAGCAGTGGAAAAACCAAAACCAAGTAATTTATCAAAAAAAGCCCAGATAAAAATCCAACCGATAGCGATTCTCAATAGCCCCCAAACATATTTTTCCTTTCCCATAATATTACAGTTACTGTTAAGCGAAATAACTAGAACTCATCTCAAAACCTAATCGCAATCCAAAGCCCCGCCAAATTCGCTAAAAAAATGGCGCAGACGAGAGAGGTGTAGCTACCTACTTCGACCGAGGATATAACTGGATACAATATTGCGACGGCGCTCGCAGCTTATGTAAACAGGAAGTTTTCATAATCTGCTCGCTTGTCGCAATAAGCCGTTTTTTACCGAATTTGGCGGGGTGGCGATGCGAAATGTTGTTTGAATTTTATTTTGGTTAGGTTTTAAGATGAGCTCTATCATATTATAGCAAAACTAAAAATACTCCGCGAGCGGAGTATTTTTAGAATTTAATATTATTTATTTTTATTTTCAGATGAGGTTGTCGGTGGCCAGCTTTTTTGTAGTAACGGCTTTTCTGTTTGTAATGAATGACTGTCACCTTGGCATTGCGTCCAACATCCACTATTTCCCCTTCAACTTTTGAGCCTGAAACTGTCGGCATTCCGACTTTAGTGTTTTTACCGTCATCAACTAAACAAACCTCTTCAAAA
Organism: bacterium; assembly: GCA_021814895.1. Taxonomy (GTDB): domain Bacteria; phylum Patescibacteriota; class Minisyncoccia; order Phycocordibacterales; family 2-02-FULL-43-11; genus 2-02-FULL-43-11. The sequence continues at coordinate 2,316 of JAKAHN010000055.1, read as the reverse complement.
GAAATTTTGTCTCCTTTATTTTTTCCTTCAATCTTTTCAATCTTTAAGGTGTCGCCAACTTTGACTTTGTATTGTTTCCCGCCCGTTTTGATTACAGCAAAAACATCGCCTTCTTTTGAGGCGCTCTTGGAAGCTTCTTTTTTAACTTCTTTTACTTCCTTTTTTAAGGATTCTACAATTGCCATCCCATTAGAAATTTTAACTTTACTAAATATTGCCCCGAGGAAACCGAATTTCTAACGGGACAAGTAATTGAGATATTCTACACAAACCTAGAAAAAAAGCAAATCTTAATACAAAATCATGTAAAACTTAAAATTATTCATTTCCGTAATAGAATTGGCTAGCGATTGATTAAAAAGCTATATTATAATCCAGCATCAATAATCATATTATGCATAAATGATTTGCACTCGTCATTAAGCCGGCTTTTTTCTGGCCATTCTGCTTTTTGTAATTTTTCAATCTTTTTTTTATAAATAAGTAAATTAGAAATAAAGGCCCTTTGTTTATCGGCAGTATTAACTTTTTCAAGTAACTCATTAAGGAGTAACGGTATATGTCCAAACTCATCAGCAATAATTAATGTGTTAAAAAGATCCAGCTCTTCTAAATCTTTGCCAAATCTTAATTTTTTAGCTTCTTCATAGTCAGAATAAATTTTTATTTCTTCATTCATAAAAATATATTACTCCTCTTTATCTGGTTTATCAAGTGTTATCGGCTCTATGCCCGCACCGACGCCGGTTATCCGAAGAACGTCCTTATCAATTTTTCCGAGCTCTTTATGAGCTTTGTTGTAATGATTGACCGTCGTGCCTAGAGCATTACCAAGAGCGTTCATATATTCTTCATAGGCGCCAAGATGCTTCCCCAAATCTTCCACTCGCTTTCTAATCTCTTTGGCCGATTCTTCTATCTGAAGCGCCTTGAGCCCTTGAAGAACGGTCTGCAAATAGGCCAAAAAAGATGTCGGCGAAACAATAATAACTTTCTTTTCTTTGAAGGCGTATTCAATCAAATCGCGAGTATTAATTTTAACCGCGCCTACCTGGGAAACCAATAAATCATAATAAATCGCTTCGTGCGGAATAAACATAAAAGCAAAATCCATCGTTCCTTCAGATGGTTTGACATATTTTGCCGTTTCATCAATGCGATTTTTTAAATCAGTCTTAAATAATTTTTCTAATCGTTCTTTTTCAACGGAATCTTTTTCATCAACCAAGCGGTTGTAATTCTCCAATGAAAATTTGGAATCAATCGGAATAATTTTCTCTTTTACAAAAACCACGGCATCCACAATCGTTCCATCATTAAAAGGATACTGCATTTGAAAACTGCCCGGTGGCAAAACATTTTTCAAAAGAGTTTCCAAATAATATTCGCCTAAAATACCCCTCTGTTTTGGATTTTTCAAAATATCCTGAAGCGATTGAAGTTGGTCGGCAAAAGAAACAACTTGTCTGTTTGTCTCGTCCAATTTTGTCAGTCCGCTTGTAACATCTCTTATCAATTTGGCTGATTCGTTAAATTGATTGCGAATAGTATCGGTCATATTCCTAGTTGTTTCGCCCATTTTCGCATCAACCGTTCTTGATAACTCATTCATTTGCTGTAAAAGCAATTTAAAACCGGTATCGTCTTTTTGCCCGTCATTATTATTTTTTTTAAAAAGTTTAAACGCGATAATCGCCAAAAGCGCTATTGCGATAAGAATTAAAATTATATAGGTAATTTGCATTGCCAAATTATACCCTTTTTATGGTAAAATATCAGCTATGAGTTTATACAAACAAATAATTGAAGACGCCAAACAAGCGATGATAAAAAAAGAAGAACCGCGCTTAACGGTTATTAAGGGTGTCAAAGCGACATTCGCCAATGAGCTTTTATCAAAAAAGGGTGCGCCTCAAACAGAACTTAACGACGAAGACGCTTTGGCTATTTTGAGACGATTGGTAAAACAGCGAAAAGATTCCATTGAGCAATTCGGCAAAGGCGGAAGGCAAGATTTGGTAGACAACGAGCAAGCAGAACTTGAAATTCTGGAAAAATATTTGCCGGCGCAGATGAATGAAAGCGAAGTTACAAAAATTGCCGAAAAGAAAAAAACGGAACTCGGCATAACAGACAAGAAAAAAACTGGTGTTTTAATGTCCGCAATAATGAAAGAATTGAAAGGTAAAGCTGATGGCGCGATGGTAAAAAAAGTCGTAGAAGAAATATTGTAATAAAATATTTATGACACAAATAGAAGAATGGGCAAAAATCACCGATACTTTAGCAAAAGAAACCGATCCTGTTGAAAGGATG
>JAKAHN010000054.1 GCA_021814895.1 bacterium | reverse complement strand
CAAAGTGGATTATAATCAGAAATTGTCCGAAGATAGGGCAAAGGCGGTTTTTAATGCACTTATTTCAAGAGGCATTGAACCAAACCGTCTGAGATACAGGGGCTTTGGGATGTCGCAGCCGGTTGCACCAAATGATAGTGAAACAGGTAGGGCTGCTAACAGAAGAACACAATTTGTAATTATTGCTAAGTAAAAGTATTTTTATGACAAAATATATTATCTGTTATAATTACTGTAATGTACGACCAGATACTCAACCAAATAGGCTTATCAAAAGAACAATCTGTTGTTTACCAGACAGTTCTAAAAACCGGTCTTATGGTCGCCAGTAAGATCGCGACTAATTCTGGGATAAAAAGAAGTCTCTGTTATAAAATTCTTGAGCAATTAATCGAGCTTGGGCTTATAGAAAAAAGAGACGATGTCGGAAAAATAACAATGTTTCGAGCGGCTCATCCCTCAAAATTGAAAGAGCTGCTTGCTAAAAAAGACGACCAATTAAAAAGCGCTGAGGCAACTCTCGGCGCAACTCTAAGTAAAATGATCTCCGACTATAATCTGGTTTCTGGTAAACCAAACGTCCAATTTTTTGAAGGAATTGAGGGGGTGGAAAAAGTATTGAACGACTCTTTGACGGCCACCGAAACAATCGACGCTTACAGCGACATAGAATCAATTGAAAAATATATCCCGGAGATAAACAAAGCGTATGTTGAAAAAAGAAAAAAATTCAATATAAAAAAACGCGGATTGATCTTGGACACCCCGAAAGCTCGGGAATTGTTGAAAGACTACCACCCTGAAGTAACTGAAAATAAATTCATAAAATGCAGTCTTGCGCCGTCACAAACTCAAACAATTTTACAAATATACGATAATAAGATTTCTTTCATTACCCTTGGAGAAAACGGCCTATTTATCAGTATGATAATAGAAAGTCCGAATATATATACTCTGCAAAAATATCTTTATCAAAGTCTGTGGGAGTTGGCAACAATAAATTAATAGCTAAACAATAATATAACTTCGCCTAGGCACATTCGGATTTTGGTAATCACGTAGAATCTTTGGATCTGTTTTTTCAAAAACTAAAATGTATCTTTTTTTGTTGCCGTTTTTCTCTGGCAATAAATAACGAGTTAAAACCAACACCTTGTCGCCTGCTTTTCCCCCGGCAAAATCAAACGGCAAATCCCCCACTTCTTCCTCGGAGACGATCAAATACCTTTCGTCTTCGTATTTGTTATCATTTTTAATCAAATTTTCAATTTCTTCTCTTGTCCATGGCTCTTTTGTCGGGAAAAAATCTCTTTGGTCGCATCTTACAATATCCAGATAATTTATTTCGTCAGTGTGACCGTAACCGACACCGACAAAACCGGACTCTATGTATCCAGCGCTAATCGGCATTTCCGCGGTGCAAGTGGCGTGTATTAAATTATCAATAGATCGATCGCGCAACTCTTGATTCATCATCGCCTTACCGAATCCCCCGCCGGCATAAGTCGGGTCCATATTGAAACAACGAAAATCAAGCCCGCCTTTTTCTCTTCCGGTATACAAATAAAAGCCGACAACTTCGCCCTTAAAACGTGTAATCTGTATTATCTGTTCCGGATTTTCAAGAATCTTGTCAAAATTAGCCAGTAATCTTTTTTGAAATTTTGGCGTTAATTTATAATTATCGGCATAAATTTTTTTCATCGTAACAATATCTTTACGATCTAAATCACCGACCCTCTCTCCATCAAATTGCACATCTTTAAAATTTTCAAAAGTAAGCCAGGGGTCTTTATTTTGAAGGGCCTTAAAGGTTGCCAGAATTGTTTGATTCTCTTTAGAAATCCGACCAAGCTGTTCAACTATGTCTTCCGCATCAAGCACTGTACCTTGAGCTGAAGCCTGTTTTTGCGCCTCGGCAAAATCCTCAAGAATTTTTCGCGCCCTACGAAGAAGATTGTCTTCCGCCTCCATCAAAATCTCCGCTTTGTTTTCAGTATCTTTCAAGATTAAATTATTTAAATCAGATACTCCATCGACCACATCGTTATACCTTTTAAATATGGCTTCTGCCTCATTTTTCGGCAATTGTTCGCCGAGAGTAAAAATATCGTTCCCAATTTCCCTACCATACTCTAGAGACAAAAAAGTGCGAAGACCGTTGACTCCGTATTTTTCTATAAAACTTTGCAATCTTTCCTCTTCTTCACCAGCATGGGCTATGTCAGCAATTAATAACTGATCACGCCATGAAAGCTTATGTAGGCCTATCCCGGATTTTCTAAAAAAACTTTGCAATTTTTGAGTTACAAAAGATACGTCTGCCAACCGCGATACTCTTTCTGCATAATCACCTGATGACTCGTCTCTTTTTTGTTTAACAAAATCTGTAATTTTATACTCCTTTATCCTCTTTTTCATCTCTTGACCGCCAACTTGAGTATGCATAGCCAGCCATTTGTATTCAACATCATTTTTTTTAAATTTCTTTTTCAAAAAATCATGATATCTATCCATCTCTTCTTTATTAAGCAAATCAAACCTATATACCAATCTCTCTTTTCCGTAACTTTTATCAATAATGCCCACCGTACGACCATCTAATTGTCTGGCTAAAATATCATCAGTTATCGGCGTTTTTGTTCCTGTAATTGTTTGCCGACCTAAATAATATTTTGCCCCCTGATTTTCCTCATTAACAAAATAGACATATGGATTTGTCTCGCCAACTCTTTTATCATTCTGTCTAAATAATTCAGCCGTTTTACCAAAGGCCGATATCGGAAAATCTGAGGCTTTCAAAACCCCCCCACGTAATAAATTTGGCAAGTATTTTTCAGTAAATAGCGCGCCAGACACATTAAACTGAAGCCTGCCTTCCACCCTTTGACCGGGTAAAGATTTTGACTCTGTTGTAACTGTCCTGTCTGTAACACAAGGATTAATACCCGATAAATCTACAAATGATCTGGCGGAAAAAGCTACGTATTTATTTTGTGTTTTATCAAAAATTTGAAGCTTGCCGTTTTCATCTCTCCGCGCTTTCAATTCGCGAAGTTTTTTCGCAATTGCAATCTCGGCATAACTAAAAATTGAGCCGTCTTCTAGTTTTATTTTTTTATTCCACGGGGTTGACTCTCGCATTTCTCCGATATCCATAACCCCTCCGTTATCCCAATCGCCACTAAAAGCCGACGTTTCATCTTTCGGTAATAAAATTGCTGGTTGTAACTGGTCGTGCTCGCCCGTTTTTATTTTATTTTCAAGTAAAAAATCAATAATATCTCCGAACCTTAACATTAATCGTCGTTCATCTTTTTTACAATATAAGTCTGTGTTGCCTTGTCGTGCAACTCTTTTTCGCTTAACTTTGCTTTATCGTTTAAAATTAATACTCCGTTTTCATTTTTCAAAATACCCTCTTGTTCCAGAAAGGTTTTTGCTTTTCCCATCCTTAATTGTTTGATTTGTTCTTGCGTATCAAAATTTCCTTCCGGCGAATGATTTTCGGGATTTTCTGAAGTGGCTTCATTTTCTATTGGCATTTCTCTAAACATAGTTTGTATATTTTAGATTATTTTTATGCGGGATAGGAGAATCGAACTCCTGACCACAGTTTGGAAAACTGTTATTTTACCATTAAACTAATCCCGCGTTGCCTCGATAAACAATGATACTTTATCAGACGCAAAAAGCTCCCGCAAGGAGCTTTTTGTTTTAATTAAAATTTGTGGTTATTCGCAAGTGCAAGGTTCCTGACCACAATTTGGGCATGGTGCCATTTTTTTTACTTTCCCTGATTTTTGTCAAGGAGAGCGGTTATTGCTAAACTCCGTTTATAAACGAAGCAAAACTATTATATCATAAAATTGAGTCGGAAGCAATTTTTGAAATCCTAACAAGAACATCAAAGTCGTCATCTTTTGCCGACTTATTTCTTGTAATTTTCAGACACCTTTCGCACCTGTAAATAATATCAAATCCCCTATTTGTTTTCTCAACAGAAACAGGCCTCATTGCTCCACCGCATTTTTCTTCCCGGTCTCCCGGGTTTATATCAACATGCTTGCCCCATAAACACTTTGGGCAGTGATCGGTAAAACCGTTACCTTTCACCGAAAAATCACATTTTTCGCATTGAAAATCTTCAATTTTTCTTTGAAATTTTTTCTTACTGCTACTAATCCCTGAATTTTGAATCATATTAAATATATTCGGGGTGTCGAGAATCGGACTCGAACCTCACGCTCCCAAAGCGTGTATACTACCACTATACTACACCCCGTTTAAAAATATTGTCAAAAAAATAATTCGTTTTTTCTTACACTGACATACAAAATTAGGTTACATATTTTTTTAAGTTTCCATCATAACACAACAGTTAAAAAAGTTCTAACGAACATTCATAAAGGACAAAGTGTCCGTTGTAGATAATTCTAAAGGACATTTTGTCCTTTATGCCTTACGCCTCAAATTATAATGTCTTCTAAGAAAATAACTATTGATTTTTTAGTCTCGGAATCAATTTTAACGATAACTACATCAAAATACCAGGATGTTTCGGGTGAAACTCTTTTTTCTTGAATATATAGCTGGATAACCCTTTTTAACCTTTCAATTTTCCACATATGAATATTTTCCTCTGCTCTGTATTTGTTGGACGTTTCGTGTGTAACATCATTTTCTTTGAATTTAAAAGATTTGGATTTGATTTCTATGAAGTGAACTTTTAAATCCTTAATCGCAACGATATCAATCTCACCGCATTTTTTCCTGTAATTCCTATCAATTATTTCAAAATATTTGTTTTCTAAAAACCTGCAGGCTATATCCTCACCTAATCTGCCTAGTGTATTACCAATCTTTTTATCACCTTCAACCCTAGTCATTTCACGTGTAACACCTTTTTAAAGGCGTTTTTTACTTTTATCCTTGTTATTTGTAGATTATTTAACAATTTAAGATCATTATGGCCTTTATAGCCCACTCAATTTTTCTAATTATGTTTCATTAGGAAACAATTTTGTCCTACTTTAAATATTAAAAAGGACATTTTGACATAAAAGACAGCCTTTAAACGTCCTTTATTCACTTATTAACAAAGTTATCCACATTCACTCATATTCTACGGATCTCCTCCTTAATCTCAATCATCTAAAATAATTTCCAAAAAATTATTGTCCGATATCAATAAGACTAAAAATAGCATTCAGATGTATGCGGGTAAGGGTAATCGAAACCCTGTCTCGTCCTTGGCAAGGACGCGTTCTACCACTAAACCATACCCGCCTTAACTATCAAACAAAAAAGATTATAATCTAAAACTATTATTTTTCAAAATTTATTCCGAAAACCAGTGCTAAACTAATTCGTGATTTTTACCCTTGGCAGGACTCGAGCTTTACAAATTCAGTACCCTAATTGGATATTTTGTTTCATCTCACTCACAAAATATACTCAATCAGGCTTCGAGTACTACACGAAGATGCCCCACATCTTCTCGGCGCGCGCTTCGCTTGCCCTACGGAGAATTGAATTGGAACTCAATTCTCCGAAATATCCGAGAGATTAAAGACCTTTTACAGCTCGTCCTCCCGGAGGCGGGCATAATTCCGGACTTTTCAAC
>JAKAHN010000053.1 GCA_021814895.1 bacterium | reverse complement strand
ATCGAATCTATTTTTAAAATAATTTGGGGTGTAGTTTTTGTAATCAAAAATCTCATTAGCTTCCCCGTTTAGTTTATTTATGTACTCAAAAAATTGTTTCTTATCAAAGACTTCAAGATTAAGATCTTTACAAACATTTTTAATTTCTTTAATTATTTTATCAGCATCTTCTTTTTCGCGTGCCATCTTTTCTGCTTCATAATAATAACTGTGTCCTGGCACTTCTACTAACGCAAATTCAATGTCTTTATATTCGTAGACTTTACTTTTCCTTACACATAACATCCCTTTATTAAATCCAAGTTCGCCAAAAATCTCAACTAGAGTATCAAACTCGCCTGATTTAGTAAAAACAGAAAGTTCTTTTCTTTGTTCAGTTCCTCCCCATTCACCAACCTTGACGATAATTTCAGGAATACCATTAGTTACTCGTAGTCGTATATCTTTATGTCTATTTTCAACTCCACCTTCTAAAAAAGTAGAATAGTCAATCAAAATTCTGTCTTTTTCTGATGTTTTTTTCCCTTTGGTTTCAAACAATTTTACTAAATTATTAAATTCTTCTTTTAACAAAGGTCCGCGTATTTCAATTTCAATGTTTTTATCCATAAATTTATTTATTTTTTAAAATATAAAAAAGTTGCTTAATGATCATGGTGGCGTAACTTCCGGTTGGTAAGAAAAATGAAAGTGATAATTTCTTCATATTTTTATGAAGTTCATCTTTCTCTAGATTATCAGCATACACAGTTGTTGCAACTATAAGATTTCTTTTATTTATTTTCGGTTGAGTCGAGAATTTTTCCGCCATAAACTCATATCCATCTGCCTCGCAGGTGTGCGGGCATCGGAATAAATTGCCAACGGGTAAATGGAGTCGTCCCACGTTTTCGAACGAATGACATTTGCTTTTTGCATATTTCTTGACTATCGAGGAGGCTTGAGTGTTCCACAAAAAACTGTTATAGGAAGAAACAAAGAAAGAAACCTTTTTAGAGTCCATCTCCTTAAATATTTCTTTAAAGTCAGTCACGTGTTTTGCTTTTGCTATAATCTCGGGAGAAATATTATTAGTGATTTTAACATGTCTATAAGCTCGCTTCCAATCATTTTTCACTATAGCTTTACCAATCAAATGAGTATTATATGGACCACCCAGCATTCCAAATCGTTGGTTGTCATAGTAATTAATGAAGTGATAATGTCTACGATTAGAAATGTAATATACTAGATCATTAGCCAAAGTATTTTCTAAATTTCTCATAACAATCCTGAATGAATTTCCGTGGAGCATCCTCTCTTTGACGGGATTATTGCCATAGCCAACAATATGCTTGATTAACAAAAATTTGTTTTTAAATTTATATCTTTTATTGAAAGCTATAACATCTTTGTTTCTCAAAACTTTCTTTATAGAGATAATCTGCTCGGTAATAGCGTCTTCGTCTTTTAACCCTTGGCTACTTACATCGTCAAACACTATCCTGAAAAAATTTTTAATTTGCTCGGTGGCATCAAATGTCGTAAACCCAGATTTTTGAAGCCAAATATAAGTAAATTGATAGGGTTTTTTAGACTTTAAATTTGGTAATAAAGGAACCTCCGCGACCTGGAAGTCTTCATTAATGCACTTAATTTTGTACTGGTTTTGTGAGCTCATAAAAATAGACTTATCGTAATAATATAGGACATTGCCGTATATGTTGTCAATACTTGACAACATATTATTCTGGGAGTAGGATTACTTTAATCCCCTATTTATGCCAAAAAACAGGGTCAGTAAACCCCTAGAGATAAAGGCAAGGGAAGTGGTCGGGATTGGAAATACAGTGCTTTTAAAGCTAGACGAAAATAGCCTTCTTTCTTTGACTGTAGCGCATACAAACGGGAACCCGGATTTAGGAATTATTTCCTGCGATGCCCCGCTGGCGAAAGCAATTATCGGCCGGCAAGCCGGCGAAGTTGCGAGTTATTCTGTTGGAGATGATAACCACTTGGTCGAGATTATACGGGTTTCTTAGTTGCCGTTTGCATTTTAAAAATGGGGTTTATAGTCCAAAGATTTTTTTGAAATTTTCGGTAGATTCTGCACGTTTTTTGATTTCTTCCGGAGAATTGTAGTTAGGTGTTAGTTTTTCATCAAGCGAAATTTGGGCGCGGTTACTTTCAATAGGTTGACCATTTAATATGCGCCTTACAGAATAAGCCACCGCCGAACCATTTAGAAGAGCAGCCCCGCCGAGTTGAGGCCAAGAGACAATGGTTTTACCTATCTCCGGCATTGATTCGTGAACACGATTCGTAACTGTTTCTACTCCAATATGTTGGACAATGAGGCGGCCGATGCCCATTTTGTCTAACCCAACAAGTTTTTCGTAAGAAACATCACCAATTCGGCCGTGGAAAAATTTAGTTTCGGGATCAAGGTCGTATCGCTCAATATCCACTACTCCGTTGTCGCCGTTGTCGGCAGCCATCACTAATGGTACCCTGCACCTCCTTGCTTCCTCTCTTATGAGGCATTTAATTGCTAGATTATCTAATTCATCGATTACTATATCTAGCTTTGGCGGTCCACTAAAAAATTGACCAATGTTTTCTTTTGTTAAACCATCGGCAAAAACTTCCAATTCGGCAAACGGATTAATTTCATAAATTTGCCTAGCGGTGACTAAGACTTTTTGAAGACCGAGATTTTGGACGCCAGCTCTAACGCGGTTGGTGTTAGTAAGCGCTAAAGTATCGAAGTCGGCTAGTTTAATTCTTTTCCCTCCACCCTGAAGAACGATAGATAGTGCGACGCTATTACCAACGCTTAATCCCCCGATGCCGATTGTGGCATTGTAAAATTTTTCTTGTTCTTCGGCGTTGATAAGGTTTTTATTGCGAGCAGTTCGAACTAATTGAAAATCATTTTCATCCAATATGTGAACGAGAGTGGAAAGCCATGGGAAGTAGACCCATTTTCCGTGGTATTGAAACGGTTTTTCCTTCTCAAGACTGGAAATATAACTTTCTAGCTCTTCTTTAAATGTGGGAGAGAAAACTTTAGATGGGTTTTTAACGGCGAAAAACTCGCTAAGTTGTTCTTTAAAATCATCAACAACATGTTGAATTTTATTGTCGTTAAGGAGATTCGCGATGGAGGTTTCGTCTTCTTTTATATTGATGTCAAAAATTGTCGGCTTTGATTCCGAAGATAATTTTGCTTTCTGGGAAAGAATTTCTTCGAGGGTCATTTTGGAATTTTTTTAACCCATTTTTGTTTTATGCCTGGCTTGAAATGAAGATGGTGTTCGTGAGGCCAGAAGAACATTTTTGGTTTTACTTTATGTGGAATAGAAGAGTAATTATTCCTATATTCAGCATTTTTGAGAAGTAAACTTTCAACAATTAAATCGTGGCAGAGTTTTTGGAGATACTTTGAGGCTCTCATTTTTGGCTTGAGCTCGACGTGAACTTCCATAAATTGATTCTGTTTTCTATCGGTTTTAGTCATTATAGTAAATTTCCCAGTTACGAAATTTTCTAGCTTCTCATGCTGGAGGGCTTCTCGGATGTGTTCGGGATATATAATGGCGCCATAGAGTTTTGTTGATAAATCTTTTCTTTCATAAACGTATACAAAAGGAGTCTCAGAGATACTTCTCTCTGCATCAATTTTCCTAGCCTCCCTTCTTAGATCAATGCCATTGGATTTTAGCTTTTTTTCAAGTTGAGCAAAACTCATCACGCCGCCATGATCGCCAATTGAATAACGGATAAGAGGAATCGTGTTGCGGCCGGTTAGGAGAATGTCTTCTCCTTGAGCCTCGAAGGTTATGAAGGAGGGATTGTATTGGGCGAGGGTAGGAGTTTTGCTCACGTCCTCGAAGATATCTTTAAAAAGTTTTGGATTTTTCATTGCGAGTCGGCGAACTAAAATTGAAGTTGGAGTTTCATAAGCCATAGCGCCGATATCGGCAGTCCCATAAATATTTAACGTATCTAAAATAGGATTTCTTACTCCGGCTTTTTTTACAACGTAATCGCGGAATTTTTCCGTGAAGGATTCGGCAGCAAAAAGTAGGCGCATGTTAAGTTTTTTTAAATTAATACCCTCATCATGAGCTTCATCTAAAACGTCTTTTATAAAAGGTGGATAGCCGATTAGAATTGTTTCGCGATACTGCGGAGATAAACTCCGGAGCGCGTGAAAAATCTCGTTTTTATTAATGCCAGGAGTAATAATTGAAACAGGAAGATTAGATCTTTGAGTGGCGATCTCGAAAGCCTTATAAGTAATAATTCCTCCAATCCAGACGCCCATACCGAAACCAATAATCACCAAAGTCGGACCACCGGTACCGTAAGAACTATTTTTCAAAAACTCTTCGGCGAGAATTGAATATTGCCAGTCGAGTTTTTGTTCTCTTGGGAAATAGAATGGCTCACCGGTGGAGCCAGAGGTAGAAGTATAAACTATAAGCTTATTTAGATGACCGTCCCAAGCGAGTTTTTCGAGCGGATATTCGCGGAGATAAGATTTTTTGTCAGTTGTCGGCAGAAGTTCAAAATCTTTGAAAGTTTTTATTTTTGCCGGATCAACGCGATGTTTCTTTAAAAAATCTTTGTAGGCCGGGACTCTTTTGGCGGCATCCTTAAATAGCGAAAGGGCATTTTTTTCTCGCTCGTGAGACCAAAATTCAGATTTCTTTTTCCGTAAAGAACCTAGGATTTTATCGGCTTTAATTTCTACCGATTTACCAATCATATCCTATATTATAACAGGATACTGATTTTTGAGTAGGCTTAACGTTGGGCTTTCTTTTTACCTAAAAAGATGCTTTCCGCAAGATGGTCAGCTACAACACTGGTTGGCTTTTTTTCTTTTCTTGAGAGTTCAATAATTTTTTTAGCTGTTTGCTGAATACTTAGGCATTTTTTCTCTACCCATTTACGTTCATATCCTCCTTTTCTTAATTCCCCGACAACACTAATAAGGCCACCGGCATTGGCTAGATAGTCCGGGATGTAGAGAATTTCAAGGTGATGGAGGGCTTCACCGATTTTTGGATCAGCCAATTGGTTATTCGCGCCACCGCAGATGATTTGGCATTTTAACTCTCTGATAGTTTTTTCGTTAAATTCACCGCCGATCGCGCAGGGAGAATAAACATCAACTTTTTGCTTATGAATCTCATTAATACTAACGACTTTGATTTTTGGAAAGTGTTTTTTAGCGTCTTTAATCTTTTCCGGACTCCGATTTGCAACTGTAATTTTACCTCCCTGTTCATATAAAAATTTGCAGAGATTAAATCCTACTTTGCCTAGGCCTTTAATGGCGAAGGTGTGATCTTTAATTTCGTCATTACCAAAAGTAGCTCCGAAGGCTCCTTTAATAGACGCGAAAACACCGAGTGCCGCCCAAGGCCCTAGGTCGCCACCACTTTTGCTGTGACCGACAATGAATTTAGAATTTTCAGCCAAAATATCGACGTCGCGTTGATAAATACCAACATCTTCGCCGGTAATATAATTCCCATTTAAGAGATTAACCCTTTTGGCATATTCGATTAAAAATTCTTTGGTCTTGGGTTTTTGGGGATCGATAATAATGGTGGCTTTGGCGCCACCATAAGGAACTCCAGCTAGGGCGCATTTATAAGTCATGGCGCGAGAAAGGCGCAGGGCGTCACGAAGCGCTTCTTCGTCAGATTTGTATGGGAAATAGCGGGTACCCCCGGCGGAAGGACCGAGGTTGGTATTATGGATGGCTATGTAGCCACGAAGGCCGGTTTCTTTGTCTGAAAAA
>JAKAHN010000052.1 GCA_021814895.1 bacterium | reverse complement strand
TTTATTAATAATAATTAGAAAAAAATATGCCAAAAGCAAATTCCGCATTTATGAAGCCGTTGAATGTTAGCGCAGAACTCGCAGCCGTTGTCGGAGCGGGACCAATGCCTCGCTCGGAAGTCGTAAAAAAACTTTGGGAATACATCAAAGGCCACAACCTTCAAGATCAAGCGAACAAGCGCAATATCAATGCTGATGAGGCTTTGAAAAAAGTCTTTGGTGGCAAGGCAGTTGTTAATATGTTTGAAATGACAAAGTTGGTTTCCAAACATCTATCATAATAATAGAAGATTAGGTATAAAGAAAAGAAAATTTAACAAAACCGCCCCGTCGAAAGACGGGGCGGTTTTGTGTTAAGTTTTTTGTTTTATAGTCTATATCTTCTCCGGCGGTTCGTTAACATCAGTGCTTGGCAAACTGGCTTTCTCCCAAATTCTGACATTTAGAGCCCAAACAACAACCGCAATGGCGATAGCAAAGAAAAGGGGCAATCCTCTGCCATAACCGGTAATAAGAATCATTAAAAAGTCAAAAATTATCGGCAAGGTAATAGCATAAAGAGCCGTTTTAAGAAACTGTTTGTATTTTCCTCTCCGCTTAGCCAATAAAGCGATTAACCATAATACCGCTCCGGCAATAATTGCAAAAATAAAATATTTTACAACGCTCCCTATAAACAAAACAATAAAACCGATAATGATTAATATGGGCAAAATAAATTTAACTAAAGAAATCGCTTTTTGCATCCACATTCCGATTGAAACTTTATTAACAGCGAGCTTCATATCGGTTGGAATTGTGTGAACTTCAAATCCCCCATTTTGTTTTTTAACGACAAAAGAATTTCTAGTTAATAAGGTCATCGTTCTTGCGCTTTCAAATTGCTTTAAATCGGTTAAATTTCCACGGGTATCAACAACTAAAAAATGGTCTAAACCCTGCTTGGATAATACCGCCTGTCCTTCTGAACCTATCAATTCTTTTGGAAAGCTAAAAGAAAAAACCCCGGCTGGTGTAGTAGTAGCTAACCCACCCCCTAAAACAATTTGGAGTTCGGCAGGATATCTGGTTGCGACCAAATCGGCTGACTTACGTAAAAAAGATAATCCCGCGGGCACGACAAAAATGGTGATAACTACCGTTGATAAAAAAACGGTTAAAAGTAAAAGCGAGAAAAAATATTTGAAAGTCTCTTTCATTGTTCGGCTGTCCATCACTGCGTAAAAATTGTTGTCCCAAATACTTTGTTTAACTTTTTCAAAAAAGTTTTTCATAGTGATTATAAAAAATGATAATCTTATTAATTCAACAAAACGACACCGGAGGTCAGACCTCAAACTTCAAGAGGGGTCTGACCTCTCACATTTTATAATTATCCCCGAGTAACGCCTGGACTCTTTCCTGTATTGGTGGATGAGTCATAAATAATTTGGCGATGCCTTTCCCCGCTCGAGGGCCAAACGGATTTGAAATAAACAAGTGAGCGGTCGCGTTATTGGCTTTCACCATCGGCGCGCTATAACTGCCGATTTTCTGAAGGGCGTTCGCCAAACCTTCCGGATAACGAGTTAGAAGCGCCCCTGAGGCATCAGCTAAAAATTCTCTTTTGCGAGAAATTGCCAATTGAATAAGAGTGGCGATAATCGGCGAAAGAATAATAAAAATCACACTAACAATGGCCAAAATCGTACCGACTTGTCCGCCTTCCCTATCACTACGCGATCGTCCGCCACCAAGCCACATTGAACGCGTAAAAATATTTGCCAAAATAGCTATAAATCCGACCAATACGACAACGATGGTTGAAAGTAAAATATCACGATTGCCGATATGAGAAAGCTCGTGAGCAAGAACGCCCTCAAGCTCACTTTTATCCATCATCTGCCGAAGACCGGAAGTAACGGCCACTGCTGAATGATTTTTGTCCCGGCCGGTAGCAAAAGCGTTCGGCGCCGGGTCATTAATTATGTAAAGTTTCGGCATTGGGAGTCCTGCGGTAATTGATAAATTTTCAACGATATGAAAAAGCTCCTCATCATCCTCGTGTTTTATCTCTTTAGCGCCGGACATAGCCAAAGCAATTTTGTCGGAATACCAATATCCGGCAATGTTCATTACAACACTGAATATAATGGCAATATAAAAAATGATCGGGCTTTGATAAACATAACTTATAGCATATCCAAGAGCTACGATTACCACCAAAAACACGGCCATCAAAAGCCAAGTCTTCCGAGCATTCTTTGATTGTTCGGTATATAAAGTAGCCATAGTTAATATAATAACCTGTCGCGGTATTACTATCAAATTTTGACGGAGGAAATTAAAAATTATATAATTTAATTCTATTTTAAAAGACTAATAAATCTCAATATGAAAACAATACAAAGGGGTTTTGTCGTTCCAATATTATTAATTATTGGAATTTTGGTTGTTGGAAGCATTATCTACAACAGCTCAAAAAATCACAAACCAAATTTTTCTTCAGAAGAAGCTGTCAGAGCTGACCGGGCTTTTGATGCTTTTGACCAAATATTGCAAAAATATGAAAAAATGAAAGTTACACAAAACAACTATGACGAAGTGGTTGCCAACTTCAATATGGAAATCGGACAATTTAATCAAGAATGGCTTTCCGGAAAAACCATTGACATACCGAACAGTAATCAGAAGGAAACGCAATACTTTATCTCAAAAATCAAAAACCTACAAAAGAGAGAGTTGGATTTTCTTCAGGCTTGCGCTCAAACAAAAGCAAAATTCGGTTTTTAAATATCTGCCTAAAGATAAGCTTGCCTACAATTGGCCAGCGTTCTGAATATTATCTTTTCTGGCAAAGAAAAAAGATAGCGCCGTGGCCAGCGCTATTAGCAAAAAACCAACAATGTAAATAACGCCACTTATTACCTTTGTGTAATCTAACAATCCGGTAACCGACAACAGATAGTGCCAGTCGTGACCGGAATTATCCCCTCCTAAAAGTGGTAGTTGCATAACCACGGCATCGCCGGCATAAACGGAAACGTTGATCAAATTTTGACCGACCCAAAAAAGCAAAAGGGAGCCGGAAAAGTTTTCCGATTTTATAAAAAAATAGCCGGCAAAAATAATAGGTATTAAAACTTGCAAAAGTGAACCGCCAAGCACGTATATAAAATTGCCAAAAAAGAAAAAACAGGCGTGTCCGGCTTCATGAATCGCCAGATTGACACTGTTTATTATGGAATCGATAAAATTCGGAGTATTGTAAATAGTTTCCGAATGAATGGCATAACTGAAAAAGTATAGAGCAAAAATAATCACAACTGCGACTTTTGCGTAATCAAAAGAACCATCCGGAAATTTAATTTTTTTAAGAAAGTTTTTCACGATGTGATTAAAATTCACAAACTTACCGACTTATAGACTTTACACTTTTCCTATTCCCTTTTGACTTTTTACTTTAGACTTTTTCCTTTTAACTTTATTTTTACCCCGCTCCTCCGCCACCACCGCCACCACCTCCTCCCGCACCACCACCTCCGCCGGAAGCGCCAGCCCCGCCCGAACTTGAAAAAGCGGACGAAAAACTTGAAGCGAAAGATGCCGAAAAAGCGCTGGCGGAAAATCCCGAAGCAAAGTTGCCAGTTGAACCGATAGACGTGTTGGCAACTCCGCCAATATAAGCGCTATGATACCAACTTGGCGGAGCCATTGATATACCATCAAAAGCTTTACCCCACTCCTTTTCAACGCCGAAAATTATGGCGTAAGGCAAATACTTTTCAAAAGTTTCCGGCGTTAAATTTTGCATCCTATATCTCTCGGCTGTTTTTAGATACATTTTGAAGCCGAGCCATTCTTCTTTTAAAATTACTCCTTTTGCTGATAACCTCGCTTCAAATTTGATATACGTAAAAAATATAACAAAACAAATAAAGGCCACAAAGGGGATAATTACCCAATCTTGACCGATCGTTAAAAATGAAGCGAGAAATGAAAACAAAAACGCACAGATGAAAATCAAAACTGAAACAATTATCCAAAAATACTTTTCTTTAGCAACAGAAACTTCAAAAGCACTCGTATCGGCATCGGTTTCTTTATATAATCCTTCTTGGACTTTTTGCATTGCGTTATAAAGATCGCGCGAAGCAGTCTTGTTCCATCGCATTTCTTTAGTGGAAAACTTGCCACTTTTCAAAAGAGTGACTAAAAAACTTTTCTCGTAATCGTGAAGCGTCGTATCATCGTCAATAGATTTTACAAGCTCAACAATATAATCTTTCGGCATCAAAAAACTGCCCTTAGATTTCTTTATCCAAGAAATAAAAACAATTACAGCAAAAGCAATTACGATAAATAGGGCATAGTTTGGACCACCTGAAGAATTGGAAAAAATTAAAAACAAAATAATCGGCACAAGAAAAATCACAAAAACTCCCGATATAATACCTTTGATACTTTTCCCTTCCTCGGTAATTTTCAAATATCCCCTGACCGCCAAATCAATAACCGTCGCCGACCAACCCTTAGGCGTTATTTTTTCTTTTACAATGAGCTCGGCCATCGCCGGTGGCAAATTTTCCGGAGGTTCGTATTCTGGAATAATCGTCCCTCTGCCCTTTCCCCGTTTTTCGGTGAAATACCAGTACAAAAGCATCGCAAGCAGAGTCGCAAGGATAATCAAGACAGAAGAAAGAAGAACGTAATGAACACAAAACCATTGTCGCCAAAACGCGCCTCTGTCTATCAAACCTTTGGGCCAGCCGGCGGCGATAGTTATCATCCCGCGTGGCGCGATATTTTCAGCTGAAAAATAATAACTGCTGTCAGATAAAACTTCTGATTTTGGATTTGTCGCCCCTTGCGCGTAAATTTGCGATTGTAAACTATTTAAAGAAAATTTATTAGTTGGAATATTAACAAAAGCTTCCGCCTTATTGACCATCACATCATAATCAGTAAGCAAATTCCAATATAATTCGTCTTTATCTTTCAAAAAACTCAAGGCGCCAATAAGTTTGTATTTCAATATCCAAGTTCGTGTCGTATCTTTTGCGTCATAATACCATTCAATGTTTACGCTTCCGCCGGTTTTATTGTAAGTATATTTGCCCCAGCTTGTGGAATTAGTTTTATCAAGTGAATATGGTGAATATTGCAAAGGTTCCATCGTAACCCCGTCTAAGACCGAAATATCATTAATATCAGAAACTCTTTTTAAGGGAATACTCCGCCAACCCGAGTGATACTCCCCGGTAAAGTTGTAAGTTTGAGTTTCCTCAACATTGACAGTCGTATCCGTATTGACTGTAAATTTTTGGGAGATGCGCTCAAAAAAATAACTCCGACCAACCTGAGCCGAAACAAAAAAAGGTACAGCGCTTATTATTGCAACTGAAAAAATTAAAGATCTTCTAAATGCATACATTGGGAATTAATTTAGTTTTTCTGTTTGCGATCTCCTTGTCAAAAATATGACAATAATAACAACCACATACAATACTACCAAAACCAAACCTATTTTAGCGCCGACATCTTTAAATTCTTCCAAATTTATCCATTCTAATACTCTAGCTATCATCAAACCTCCAGCTGAGAGTACTGCTAAAATAACAAAAACTAAAGAAACTGGCTTCATATTTTTAGTTTAACTTATAAACCTTACGACTTAAAAACTTACCTTCACCGGCTCCTTGGCGGCCTGTTCTTCAGCATCAAGCTGGAAAAATTCCATAGATGAGAATTTAAACATGCCCGCGACAACATTTGCCGGGAACTGCTCAATCATTGTGTTCAAATCGCGAACATTGCCGTTGTAAAATCGGCG
>JAKAHN010000051.1 GCA_021814895.1 bacterium | reverse complement strand
TTTGGAACCACCAAAACAGCCGATGTTTACGAGCTAAAACAGCTAATTACAACCAAAAATTCTACTATGGTGCCCTTGGCAGGACTCGAACCTGCAACGACTGCTTCGAAGGCAGTTATGATATCCATTTCACTACAAGGGCTTGTATGTTCTAATCATATAGGAATTATGAATAATTTGAAAGATGTTCTAAAATTAAGCCAATGGAAAAAGAAAAAAAAGAAAATAGGGAAGCAAACGTTACTTTTGCAATTCCGAACGAAGTTGCCGTTGTGGCAAATACCCTTGAAAAAAAAGGTTTCGAAGCGTACCTTATTGGAGGATGTGTAAGAGACATGATTCTCGGCAGAAAACCAAAAGATTGGGACATTACGACTAACGCCAATCCGGATCAGATTATTGCCTCATTTCCAAACACTTTTTATGAAAACGAATATGGCACCGTAGGCGTAGTCAACGAAGAGGCGAGTGATGAAACTTTAAAAGTTGTCGAGGTGACACCGTATCGCCTTGAAGAAAAATACTCCGATAACCGCCGACCTGACAAGGTTATTTTTAGCGGAAAAATTGATGATGATTTAAAAAGGAGAGATTTCACAATTAACGCAATCGCTCTGAAAATCACAGATAAATCTGACAAAAAAGGGCTCTACAAAGCCATTATTATTGATTTGTTCACCGGTATTAAGGATTTGAAAACCGGTGTCATAAAAGCCGTCGGCGAACCGACTGAAAGATTTGGCGAAGACGCGCTCCGAATTCTAAGAGCGGTGAGAATCGCCACCGAACTTGGTTTTTCAATTGAAAAAGAAACCGAATCATCTATTGGCATGACCGCTGAACTTCTAAAAAAAATCGCGCCAGAAAGAATTCGAGACGAGTTCGTAAGAATTTTAATGTCGGATAATCCGATGACGGGGCTAAACTTATGTCGTAAACTTGGCCTGATTAAATACATTGTTCCTGAACTTGAGACCGCCATCGGAGTGGATCAAAATCAAGCTCATTCTTACGACGTATGGGAACACATTTTGAGATCAGTCCAACACGCCGCCGAAAAAAAGTGGTCAAATGACGTTCGTCTGGCAACCTTATTTCACGATATCGGCAAGCCTGTGACTAGGGAGTGGTCAAAAGAAAAAAATGACTGGACCTTCCACGGTCACGACTTGGCTGGCTCAAGAATAACCACTAAAGCAATGGCGAGATTGCGTTTTTCAAAAAAAGAAATTGAAAAAACCGTCAAACTTGTTCGTTGGCATATGTTTTTTTCAGATACTGAACAAATCACACTATCGGCAGTAAGAAGAATTGTAAACAGAGTGGGACCGGAAAATATCTGGGACTTGATGAAGGTAAGGATGTGTGATCGAATAGGAACCGGACGTCCAAAAGAAAGTCCTTACAGACTGCGAAAATACCAATCAATGATTGAGGAAGTAATGCGAGACCCGATATCGGTTTCAATGCTAGCAATTGACGGAGCTGAAATAATGAAAGTCACAGGTCTTAGTCCTGGCCCCAAAATTGGCTACATATTAAACGCGATGTTAGAAGAAGTGTTTGAAGACCCAAAACAAAACACATCTGAAAACCTCAATAAAATGGCTATGATGCTAGCTAAAATGACTGACACTGATTTGAAAAAAGCAGGGGAATCGGCAAAAGAAAACCGAGAGAAAAAGGAACAAAAAGAAATTGATGCTATAAGAAAAAAATACTGGGTCCAATAATTAATTTTTTGAAAAACAAAGCAAAACCGCCTCATTGCGGACCTTACAAAATAACCAAAAATTGCATTAGGGCCGCCTTGTGGCGGTTTGAGAGAATGAACAGCTTTTATTTCTGAAAAGAAAGTGAGACAACGCCCAAAGATTTTTGCTTAACGGGTTGCCCTTTCTACAGATATTGAAGCTATCTTTTTTTGGATCGAGAGCGATCCTTTTTAAAAAGAAAGAACTATTTCACCAGGATTTACGTCAGTGGACATAAATTGCTGATGCTTACTATATTTTAACTCTTATAAAAGACATGTAAAGGACATATAAAGGACAAAAAGTGGATAACTTGTCCTTTATGATTTTATGCCTCTAAATATGCTTAAATACAATTTGCTTTTTACATTTCTAGAAATATTGGGCAGTGATCAGAACCTAACACTTCGTTCTCAATGTCACTTTTTTTAATTTTCGACATTAATTTTTCGGTAACAAAAAAATAGTCTATCCTCCACCCGACATTTCGTTCACGGGCAAAAGTTTTCATATCCCAATATGTATAAGCATTTTTTGTATCGGGGTGAGAAATACGAAATGTATCTACGTATTTGCTATCGATAAGTTTATCAATCCAGGCACGCTCGATAGGCAAAAAGCCTGTATTTTCTTTATTTTCTTTTGGCCTAGCAAGGTCAATTTCCTCATGGGCAGTATTAACGTCACCGCAAAAAATAATGTTCGGTTGAGTTTTGCGAATTTTCTCTAGATAATTCAAAAATATATCATAATATTCCAATTTAAATTTTAAGCGTTCCGGTCCGCCACCACCGTTAGGGAAATATGTATTAATAATTGTAAAATCTTTGAGAAAAACCGCAATCTGTCGGCCTTCCTGATCGTATTTTTCATTTCCAAAACCGTATTCAACCTTAAGGATTCCATTCTTTAAATTTGTTTTGAGATAAATCGCAACCCCGCTGTAACCTTTTTTTGTCTTTGAATGATCAAAATATGAAAAATATCCCTGTGGGGAAACAACTTCTGGAGATAGCTGGTCAGGATGAGCTTTTGTCTCTTGCAAGCAAATAATGTCAGCATTTTGAGCCAACAACCAAGCAAATCCGCCTTTTTTCACATTAGCGCGCAAACCATTTACGTTCCAAGATATAATTTTCATATTCAGTATAATATCACATTAAAATAACACGGTTTTTAGCTGAAATGACTACTTTGCCACATTACATTCAAACCATTGACAATGGAAGTTTTTTATGCTAGACTTTAACTTTAGCGTGTTTTGATAACCCGCGTTTAATTAATTAATTTTATGGCTAAAATACTTTTGATGATTTTGCCCGTAATCGCCGGTTCAGTAATCATGGTTAACGGGGTAACATTAAAAAGCGACGACATGATTGCCTCTGCAAAAGTGGCAGCGAACCAAGTAAACATTCATCAATTTGATAATGTTCTTGAATTATACTATCTGGACCACAACCAATATCCGGCAGTTTCTGGCGGAGAAGCTTTAAGCGAATTACTTTTTAAAGACGGCTACATAAGAAACAAACCTTTAGATTCTTCCGTTATTAATTATGAACCAAAGTCTGGCAATCAAGATTACTACCTTGGGCTGAAAAATAATCTGTAACTCAAAAAAAACGAAACAAAAATGGCGACGCGTTAACGTCGCCATTTTTGCTATATTTAATTCTTCATTTATAAAATTACGATTTGTTGTGGAATTTTTTATGAATCTCGTGAAGGTGCCGGTCGGAAACGTGGGTATAAATTTGAGTAGTGCCAATATTTGCATGTCCCAAAAGAGCCTGAACACTCCTTAGATCGGCGCCATTTTGGAGAAGGTCCGTCGCAAAACAATGACGAATTACGTGTGGCGTCACTTTTTTGGAAATACCAGATTTAATCGCATAATATTTTACAATCCTTTCTATAGAACGACGAGTGAGGGCGGTATTCTTGTGATTAATATGATTTTCCAACTTATCCACCTTCACAAACATTGCATCATCCATATCTTTTCTTCCTGCCAAATATTCCTTTACGGCATTTTTCGCGTCATCGGAAATAAAAACAACCCGCATTTTTTCTCCTTTCCCGATTATCGAAATTCCATCCCTTTTTAAATCAATATCCCTCGGCAGGGAACAGAGTTCCGAAACACGAAGACCGGTGGAAAACAAAAGCTCTAATATTGCTTTATCGCGAAGTGACTTTATATCATTTCCGTCCGGCGAAGAAATAAGACGCTTAAGTTCGTCGCCAGAAATCAAATCCAAATGGCGCTCGGCTACTTTAGCCAATTCTATCTGCTCCGGAGCTAGTGATTTTATTTTTCTTTTTGCTAAAAATTTCAAAAAAGCGCGAAGGGCTATCAAATAATAGTTTTGAGTTTTCTTTTTTAAGGTCTCGCCGGTCGCCCGGTTGTTGCCAGTTGACTGTCTATTGAGCCATAACCGAAATTCTCTTACCGCGCCTTCATCAATATCTTCAGGATTTTTTATTTTTGAGAAAAAAATAAAACGGGACAAATAACGGTCATAGTTCTCAACCGTCTTTAAACTACGACCTTTTTCAATCTCTATGTATTCCAAAAATTGCTGTTTTGTTGTTTCTAAATTAGTCATACTACATTTAACATAATATCATGTCGCACAATATTCAGAAACTGAACTTTCCAGAAATAAGTTCTGCACCTATGCGGCACCTTGACTAATTGACAATGTTCCTTTAAGATTATGTTTAACCCCCAAGGGGGATTTTTTCTAAAGAAAATTTTATGTCTAAACTTGTAGATTATTTAAAAGAAACAAAAGCGGAAATGGCTCATGTTACTTGGCCAACGAGAAAACAGGCTGTCATTTTCACAGTCTTTGTTATTATTTTCTCTTTTGGTGTATCTTTTTATTTAGGTTTTTTTGATTATATTTTTTCTTTATTGGCCCAAAGTTTTATTAAATAGACGCTGGTATTTTATTTTCAACTATGAGTAAACAAAAAACAGACGGGGAGCGTCACTGGTACGCAATCCACACATACGCAGGGTACGAAAACGCTGTAGCCAGGAATCTGAAACAACGTATAGAATCTTTGGGAATGGAGAGCAAAATTTTTAATGTTACCGTTCCTGTAGAGAAAAAAATAAAGATAAAAGGAGGAAAACGTGTTGAGGAAGAAGAAAAAGTTTACCCTGGTTATGTTCTGGTAGAAATGATTGTTACCGATGACTCTTGGTATATAGTAAGAAACACTCCTAGAGTTACCGGTTTTGTCGGAAGCGGTGTTTACCCTGTGCCTTTGAATCAAAAAGAGGTGGACGACTTTTTCAAGAAAATGAGTTCGGACACAGTAAAACATAATATTGACTTAGAGGTTGAAGATGCTGTAACAATAGTTGACGGTCCGTTCAAAGATTTGGATGGCAAAGTAGGCGAGGTAGATGAAAGCCGAGGTAAAGTTAAAGTGTTGGTCTCAATGTTCGGCCGAGAAACACCGGTAGAATTAGATTTCCTTCAAGTAAAAAAAATATAAAGTTTAAACAGATGAAACTGGTGAAAAACCGCTTACTAAATTTTATAAAATAAACATAATTTATATTCAAATTAAAAAATAATTATAATCAACATGGCAAAAAAACCTGTTAAAACACTTAAATTGATGATTGAGGGAGGAAAGGCCAACCCAGCTCCTCCAATTGGTCCTGCTCTCGGCCAAGCCAAAGTCAACATAGGCGAATTTGTTACCAGATTCAACGAAGGGACAAAAAATATGAAAGGGGATTTAGTACCTGTCGTTATTAATGTTTACGAGGATCGCACTTTTGATTTAACTTTTAAATCTCCGACTGCGACCAGTTTGATTTTGAAAGCTATCAATAAAGATAAGGGATCGGGTAAGCCAAACACTTCGAAGGTCGGCACTATATCAAAAGCCCAAATCAAGCAAATCGCCGAGAAAAAACTCAAAGATTTAAACGCTTCGACAGTTGAAGCTGCGATGAAGATTGTTGAGGGTTCGGCCCGCTCTTTGGGAGCCGAGGTTAAATAACTAACAATCGACAACTTACGACTAATCACAAAAAAACGGCAC
>JAKAHN010000050.1 GCA_021814895.1 bacterium | reverse complement strand
AATCGTAGATCGGCGGGGCGATAATCGTAAAATTTAACGGGAATAAAGGCCGAAACGATCGAACAAAAATGCAAGGTCGAGCTGATATCGACATGAAATTCCGGTTGGATCTGCTTAACTTTTCTGGCGGCCCAGGCCGGATGATAAACATAATGCCGATCAAAATATTGCAGATTTGCCATTTCGTGTAAAATCGGCGAGAAATTTTTTGGCGTTAAAATAAACCTTTGATCGTTTTTTTCCAGGGCTGACTGCTTAAATTCCCGCCAATTTTTTAAAAGTACCGGATAACGAAATTTATTGGCCACGCTTCCATGTAAACGATGCATGAAAATCAGAAACCCTAGCGGAAAAATCTTTTTTAACATTTTTTTTGTACTATCCTTCATAATCTCTATAAAACCCTTAAATATAAAATTTGTATTAAAACCTGCGTTTTCTGCCAAAAAACACCTTTAAAAGTACCCATAAAACAGTCTTTATGATATAATAAATTGCCTTAAAGGTCAAATATCTGAAACGATTATTTCCCCATTGTTGACAAAAAAATCAATAGTTTTTATACTAGGTCAACGAAGAAAATCTGAATAAAAATTTTCCACCGATTAAAGACAATTTTACTGATCCTTTGAGACGAATTACTAATTTATTTTTTGACCTAAATAGCTCATAATATGAAGATCTTGATTACGGGCGGCGCTGGATATATCGGCTCGTTGCTTGTCCCACAACTGCTAAATAAAGGGCATCAGGTAAGAGTGCTGGACAGCTTGTTGTTCAGGCAAACCTCAATGCTCCCGTATTTCATTAACCCCGATTTTGAATTTATCAAAGGAGATGTCAGGGATGTTGAAACGGTAAAAAAGGCCGTCAGCGGAACCGACGTAATCATTCATTTAGCGGCGATAGTGGGAGCGCCAGCCTGTAAGAAAAATTCGCAACTGGCGGAGGATGTAAATTACCAAGGTACCGTAAATATTAACGAAGCCAGAACAAATTCCCAAAAAATGTTCTACGCGTCTACCGGTAGTGTGTATGGAAAGGTTGAAAATATTTGTACCGAAGATCTACAACCAAAACCGCTGTCTATCTACGGCGACACAAAATTAAGAGCGGAAAAAGAAGTAATGAAAAAGGGTAATTCGATTGCTTACAGATTTGCGACCGCCTTTGGCCTCTCCCCGCGTTTGCGGCTAGACCTACTCCCAAACGACTTTGTTTTTAACGCTCTAAAAAATCACTATCTGGTTGTTTACGACAAACATTTTAAACGTACCTTCGTTCATGTAAAGGATATAGTGTCGGCCTATCTTTTTGGAATCGAAAATTTCGAAAAAATGAAAAATGAAGTTTACAATGTCGGCTCGGAAAAAATGAACAAAACCAAAGAAGATATTGCAAATATTATTAAACAAAAAATCAACTTTGAGATCCTATTTGTCGATAAAGGGATCCCCGATCCGGATCAGCGTGATTATGAAGTATCATACAAAAAAATACGCGACAAGGGTTTTGAAACCAGCATAGATTTTGACATGGGCATTGATGAGCTAATCCGAGGCCTTCAAACCGTCGACGTCGCGAACCCTTTTTCTAATTTATGACCGTGAAGACAGAAAAAAATCTAAAAATCCTAGTCCTTGGCGGCAGTGGTTTTGTTGGCAGTAATTTGGTTAAGGCCCTAAAAACAACCAACCATACGATATTTAGCGCTTCGAGGTCAAACGGCACGGACCTGCTAAATTATAATTCGACTGAAAAATGTTTAACCGAAATCAAACCGGACATAATTTTCAATTGCGCCGCCCATGTCGGCAGTGTGCACTATGTGACCAAATTTGCCGCCGACGTTATCCGCGACAACATGCAAATGACCCTTAATCTGTACCAGGCCGTCTCAAAAATCTGCCCAACTGCTAAAATAATCAATCCGCTTTCAAACTGTTCATATCCAGGAGAATCCGCTGTTCAGCTTGAATCTGAATGGTGGGATGGTGAGGTGCATGATTCGGTATTTTCCTATGGCAACGCGAAAAAATTTTTATATGTCGTTTCTAAATGCTATAAAAAACAATATAAAATAAATAGTGTTAATTTTCTTATTCCAAACACCTTTGGCCCCGGGGACTCCGCCGACCCGAACAAAACCCACGCTCTAAACGGCATAATCATCCGAATGCTAAAGGCAAAAAAAGACAATTCTCCTAAGTTCGAAATCTGGGGTACCGGTAAGCCGATCCGCGAATGGGCCTACATTGACGACGTGGTCAAACTAATGATGAAGGGAATATTTATCGAAAGCGATCTTGTTTACCCTATTAATTTAGGACAGAAAAAAGGTTACAGTATCAAGGAAAGCGCGAAATTTGTCGCCGAGGCGCTTGGATATAAAGGCAAATTATATTTTAACACTGATTATCAAGATGGCGCGATGGTAAAAATTTTGGATAATAAAAAATTCAAAAAACTTTTCCCTAATTTCAAATTTTTTGATCACAAAAAAGGCATTCAGAATACCGTCAATTATTACAAATCAAAATTGAATATTTAATATATTTTATGAATAAAAAACCCTACGAAATTGGCGACGAAATCCGGCCGTGGTCGGTATTTATCCCGCCGGAGACAGGAGATGAGGTTCGGAAAACCCTAGAATCAAAATGGATTAATACCGGCAAACAAGAAGGCCTCCTCAGAGAGGAATTCAAAAAGAAATTCAGTATCCCCTATTGTGTAGCCACGAATAGTGGGACGTCTTCGCTACGCGCCGCGCTTGCCACTCTTGGAGTTGGACCTGGCGACGAAGTTGTTTCTACACCATATACATTTATCGCGACCAACACCTCGATACTCGAGCAGGGAGCAAAGCCGGTCTTCGCCGATATAAACTATGAAACTCTAAACACCGACCCAAAAAGCATCATAAAAAAGATTACCAAAAAAACCAAAGCGATAATGTGTGTTCATTATGGCGGAAATGCCTGCAATATGGACGAAATCCGTAAAATCGGAAGGGATTACAACCTGCCAATTATTGAGGATTCGGCGCACGCAATCGGTTCAAAATATAAAGATGATTACATCGGAGCAAAAGGCGACATCATCACCTTCTCGCTCCAAGTTGTAAAAATCATTACCTGCGGGGACGGCGGCCTCATCACCACGCCAAATAAAACCTACTACAACAAGCTGAAGAAATTCGTCTGGTATGGAGTAGACCGCGAAAATAAAAAAACCACCCTTATCGACCCGCTACCGGAAAAGATTGATGTGCTGGGATATAAATTCAACATGAACGACATAACAGCCACGATTGGACGCGTCGGATTGAAACATGTGGACGAACCGCTCACAAAACGAAAAAGGATCGGTGAATTATATCGCAGAGAATTCGCAAATCTTAAAAAAATTAAATTGGTGCATTATCCAAAAGAAAACACACCCAACTACCAAATATTTCCGATTCATGTCCAGGGCCGGATGAAATTTGCGAAATTCATGAGAGAAAACTCTATTTTCATTAATATCAACAATCGCCGCAACGACCGCTACTCAATTTTTGGAGGTCTTAAAAATCTTCCGGATCTTGAAAGAGCCGACCAGGATACCATCCTCATTCCGATTCATTTCGATCTTACGGATGAAAATGTAAATAAAATCATCGAAACAATTAAGAAATACGATAAACAATAGGATATGCAAGAATATCCGAGCGCTCTGATCGGGTTCACGGGTTTTGTCGGTAGCAATATTTTGTCTCAAAAAAACTTTTCCAAACTCTATAATTCTAAAAACATCGACGAAATACGGGACAAATCCTTTGATTTGGTTGTGTGCGCCGGCGCGCCAGGCACCAAATGGCTGGCAAATAAGGAACCAGAAAAAGACCGGCAAACAATTGAAAGCCTGATAAACAATTTAAAAACGTTCAAGGCAAAAAAGTTTGTTTTGATTTCGACGATCGACGTATACAGTCCCGTGAACGGCGTAAACGAGGACTCACCTATTCATAAAGAATTACTCACTTCCTACGGAAAAAACCGTTTATTCCTTGAAGAATTTGTTGAAAAAAACTTTGATCATGCAATCATAAGATTGCCGACGATATTTGGAAAAAATCTTAAGAAAAATGTAATATTTGATTTAATAAACAAGCATAATATTTTGATTCACCCGGAAAGCGCCCTGCAATTTTACTGCCTGGATAATATCTATTCGGATATTGAAAAGGTCTTGAAAAATAATATAAAAATAATAAATTTTGCAACCGAGCCGGTGAAACTGGATTTATTGGCGAGAGAGATCTTTTATTATAATATAACCAACACCGCCTTGCCGCTCGCGAACTATGACATGCGATCAAAATACTCAAAACTTTGGGGCAAGGACAGCGGATATTTATATTCAAAAAACGAAATTCTCAAAGAACTTCGTCAATATGTAAAAAACCTCAACAAATAGCGGATGTAATTTTATCGAGGTCAGACGACCTCGATTTTTTTATTGCGCAACAGATAATTTGTGCACACGAAAGAAACGACGAAAGTAAATACGGAGCTCAGGCCGAAAGCATAGGCGGCGCCCACGGTGCCAAACCTAGGAATGAAAACAAAATTTAATAGAATATTTAAGGTCATCTGCACTATTCCGGAAATCGCGACAATCCGCGTTTGGTTAAAAGCTGTTATAATCAGAGCAAATGGAATGGCGGAAAAATTTACAAGCATGCTATAACTAAGCACTAAATATATTGGGATTGATTCAACGTATTTATAACCGAAAATAAATTGTATTATATATTTCGACGGGTAAATTAATAAACCAACCATCAAAACGACCGGCACGAGCCATTGAAAGACTTTTTTTGAAAATATCCGAACCTCATCAACACTTTTCAAGCCATTCATTTTTGGCATTAGCACCGTCGTGATTGACTGCTGAGCGATGGTATAAATATAGACAAACTGAAACGCCATGGAATAGACAGCTACCTGCTCAAGACCCATTAAATTACTAACCATAATTTGGTCGATTCGGCTGGCCACGATAGCGGAAAGCGACCAAACTACCAGCCAAAAACTAAACCTGGCCAACTGAGAGTGTAGCTGTTTTTTTATTTCATCATCGACCGAAACTTTCAAGAAATTATGAGGCAAAAATCGGTAGGAAATAAAAAATAATATCCAAGGAATAAAAATGTAAACCGATAAATATACAAAAAGATTATTTATTCCTGAAAGATACAGAATTACGACCAGAGCCAACCGCAGAGTCCCCTTCAACACTTGAAACAAGGAATTTGAAACAAACCGCTGACTCGCCTGTAAATATGTGCTTGTAAAACCAAGCAAAATTACGCCGCCAACGCCCAAAAAAGAAAACATTATATAATAAACAATTTTTGGTTGGTTGAATACATAGCTGGCTATCAAGGGTGACAACGCGATTCCAAATACCGTCAGAGCGATTGCGAGAGAGACCCTCCATCTCCAAATGGTTTTGACCAGCTGTTTTAATTTTTCTTCTTCGTTGTTTGCCAAATAATACGGAGCAAATCTCAGCAATCCCCCATTAAGGCCAAAATCCGACATCTCGGCAACCGTACTCAATACTAAAATTGAAAGAGTAAATATCCCAAACAGACTTTGCTCCAAAACCCGGCCCAGGAAAATATTAATACAAAAAAGCGAAGCGCCATTGATAAGCGCCCCAAGATAAACAAAAGCGACTTCACGTAGAGATCTTTTACCGGCGAGGACTTTTAACTTGTCAAACATATTACTCTGTCTCTAAATTAAAACCTCTTCTTGAAATCTTAAACAGCTGATATATGAGTGGGAGAAAAATAACGATAACTACCGCATCTGAAAACCAGACCGCCCCATAATCATCGGTGCCAAAG
>JAKAHN010000049.1 GCA_021814895.1 bacterium | reverse complement strand
TGCCACGATAATTTCAAAGTATTTCACGCCGAGGGAATGCTGTGGCTCCGACAGGACCAAAGAAGTTGCGACTTACCGATAGGCGCGCCTTTTAACATTGCGCAGTACACCCTACTTCTAATGATGCTCGCTCAGGTAACCAACCTCAAAGCAAAAGGACTTATCTACGCACCATTTGATTGCCACATTTACGAAAACCAAATCGACGCGATGAAATTGCAGATTTCCCGAGAACCTAAAGCTCTCCCGCGCGTAAAATTAAACCCAGATGTGAAAGATATTTTCAATTTTCAACCGGATGATTTCATCCTGGAGAATTACGACCCGCACCCTGGTATAAAATTCCCAGTAGCGCTATGAGGTGATTGCAATGGCTAAAATTTCAATTGTGGTCGCAATGGCTCTCAATCGGGTCATCGGCAACAAAGGAGAACTGCCGTGGTATTTACCGGCGGATCTCAAACGATTTAAGGAGTTGACCGCCGGCCATTCTGTGATTATGGGAAGAAAAACATTTGAATCTATTTTAAAACATCTAGGAAAACCGCTTCCCGACCGCCAGAACATTGTAATAACAGAGAATCGCGGTTACGTAGCTCCTGGTTGTTACACAGTTAATTCATTTAGAGAAGCGCATTGTCTTGCCACCAATCTAACGGACTGCAGAGAAGAAGTTTTTGTTATCGGAGGCGAAAAGATCTATCAACTGGCGCTTCCACGAACTAAAAAAATTTACTTGACGCTGGTAGAAGCATACCCTGAAGGCGATGCTTTCTTTCCCGAAATCAATCTCCGGAAATGGCTGCCTGTAAGTAGCGAGAGTTATGAACTGGATGAAAAAAATAAATACCCATTCACATTCATAACTCTGGAACGGCTATTCTGCTACCCGCAAATATTCATCTGACTGGAACAGTAGCTGGACCAAAACTACACAAACAACGGGGGTTCCGCGTTTCAAACGGAATCCCCTTTTTTATTTTTGAATAAGTTTTATAATAAAATTAATGAAATATGTAAATCCTCAATTTGCAAAAGGGAGCGAATATAAAAAAGTTATAAATAATATTATTGCCGAAAAAAAATGTCCATTTTGCGCGGAAAATTTTAAATACCACAAAAATCCAATTCTAAAAAAAGAAGGCGGCTGGCTTATAACAAAATCGAGTTGGCCGTACAAAAACAGCAAAAATCATTTTCTTATCATCGGGAAAAAACACAAAAATAATTTTAATCAGCTCTCAATAAAAGACTTTAAAGCCGTTAAAACTTTGACTACTTGGACGATCAAAAAATTCAATCTTAAAGGCGGCGGCTTAATGCTACGATTCGGAGATACTAATCACACGGGTGCAACGGTAACTCATTTGCATTTTCACTTAATTACTCCGACTCTGAAAAACGGCAAATCCGTTCCTGTGAATTTCCCAATTGGATAATTTTTATAAAATAAATCCCCGTCGCGCGTGTTGCGTGCGCGACGGGGTATCTAAAATTAATTTCTTCTTACTTCACAAGAACAATCTCTACGCCCGCTTCTTTAAGGACAACCTCGCCGTCAAGGCTGGCATGCCCTTCGGCAAAATAAAGCTTCTCGATTCCGGACGCCGCGATCAGCTTGGCGCAAACCGGGCACGGAAAAACATTCACGTAAAGCGACGTGCCCCTGAGCGGAACACCTTCCCGAGCCGCCCAAGCAATAACGTCTTGTTCCGAATGAATCGCGGAACAAAGTTCGCTACGTTCCCCCGCTTTAACAAAATCACGGGGATCTCCTACAAAATAAGGTTGGTACTCCGTTGGCACGTGATGATTATGCGCTTCGTAGAGCACCCCACCAATTCCTTTTTTATTCACTAAAACACAACCTACCTGTCTCCACCAATCAGATGTCTTCTCGGCCTCCCCTTTTGCCAAATTCATCATCTTCCAGTCGAACTCCTCGGTTGTTATCCGGTCATAATTGACTGTCGTCTGCGAAAAGACAGAATTTCGATCCCATCGCAGAAAGGCGGTATCATACTCAACTGGTTGACCAGAAAAATATTTTTCGACGACGGCCTGGCATAATTCGTCTCGAATAGTTATTATCCCGCAGCTTTTAAGCAAACTAATCTTTAAACCAGCCCGGGTCAGTGTAAATACCTCAACCTGCAATCTGCTTCCAAAACCCAACATTTCCTCGACTGTTTTAGGATTAATAGCTCGAATTTCTTTTCGATCGCAAAATTCATTTATGAACTCTTCGCCTAAAATACAGAGCGCTTCAATTTTGTCCTGATACTTTTCGATAAGTCGCAAATATCCCGCGTGGATGACCGGTATGTAGAGAATAAGGATTTTTTTCATCGCTCCTCTCCTTTCACACAAGTCCGCTTTTTTTCATAAACTCAGCCATTGGGGCCAAAAAATCCTTCATGGCCTTATGAAATAAGCTGGAACTACTGGTTTCGGCTTGACGAGACAATACAATCACTTCTCCGCACCGCTCACGAATTTGGTTGAGTTGATCTTCCGGATAAGAATCAGTCACAGCAATAAAAATATCCGGCCGAATACTGTCTAAAAGACCGTATTGCCATTCACCTTCATTCGTCACATCATCCACCACCGTGGCAAAGTTGACGCACTCTTGATAACTCAACATTTCAAGACGCTCTATTTGCGGATTTAACGGCCGGTACGGACCTTTGTAAAGCTTGATAGCTCGGTCAGAATCCGCCCCGACAACAAGAATGTCGCCGTGTTCTCTCGCCTTCAATAAGTAACGAACGTGTCCGACATGCAGTTGATCCCAACTCCCGATTGTACAAACGATTTTGTGCTCAAGCTCCTGATACGCCGTGCAAAGCTTCGCGAGTTTGTTGTAATCCAGTACGATTTTCTTGGCATAATCAATGGTATTCGTCGACATTAGACAATCCTCCTGTAAAAGTAGAGTATGAGATTGAATTCTTTATTCGTTTCTTAAAAATCTGCTTAATTCTAAACATGAATAAGTCCCAAAGTCAAAATTTTTCTGGCAAAAGAAAAAGGGGCTTGCGAGCCCCTTGTCATTCAATGACTTTCCCATGGTTTATAGCCGCGGAAAATTCAATCCGTATCTTCCCGTCTTATTTCCGCATTGACCCGGCTTTGGCCTTCTTCCCAATAGATTTTTTTCAAATAGTTAAAAAAATCTATTGCTCGTTCAACCACTCCTTGGTTACCGTAATTTTTTCCTGCCCGTGAAAATTCCAACACTCTATAAATTGGCGCGAAATATTGCCATAGTTCCACGCAAACAATTTCCTGTTCCATCAATCTTCTCTCTCCAACAAAACGATAAGTACTCTGCACTTCATACCAAATCAAATCGAAAAACGGATCAGTTGCGAGTGTGGGCGGAAAATCAGGGTCTATTTTACCGCGCGACGCAGCGAACTTCATATCCCCTATGATTTTTTTCATGTCCTCTGCCGCGATTTCTAAAATACGTCTATCTTCGGCAGTCAATCTGTTTTTGGGATTCAAAGCAACGGAAAGAATACCGGCGGCCCGACCAAAAATAATCGCTCTGTCCATCAAAACAATGCCTTTTACAGGAATATGACTCTGACATGTCATCATATTACCCATCTCTCTTATCCCCCATTTTCTTTTTTTATATTTACTAGTCCCAAAATAAATAAATACCTGACTAAAGTCAATCCTGTATTATCCGCCGTAGGCGGACAATAAATCTTTAATAAAGCCAAAACTCACTATGAGATCAACCAAAAAACCGCCTCTTCAAGACGGCCCTTGTCTTGTTTTTCTCTGTTACAAGTTAATAGTTACGAGTTAATTGTTATTTAATACTCCTCACCCATCATTGGGTTATGACCATGAGATTCTTTTTCTTTTTCAGGAAGCTTGGCGATTGCCGCGCCGATTGTAAGATAAGTGCTCGCGACCGAAACCGCGTTTATAAAAGCGGTTTTGGTAACCTTAAGCGGATCAATCACTCCGGCGTCTTTCAAATTTTCTATTTTATTATTAAACGAATTGAAGCCAACCCAATCGCTTTTTTCCTGTTTCTTGCTGGACAATAATTCTTTTACAATAACCGGCGTTAATTCTCCGCTATTATCTATGATCGCCTTTAAAGGCGCGCGGACAGCCTTTGAAATAATTTCCATTACAGCTTTATCAACTTCTTTTTCATGTTCCAAAGCCTCCCCGATATTTTCCAAACCAGCTACATTAAACAACGCTATTCCGCCCCCGGGAACAATCCCTTCTTCCATGGCGGCTTTAGTTGCGTTAACCGCATCTTCCACTCTTTGTTTCAACTCTTTTTGAGCAGATTCAGTCGGGGCTCCAACCTTCATTACCGCCACACCTCCGGAAAGCTTCCCAAGCCGTTCTTGTAATTTTTCTTTATCAAATTCCGAATCGGTTTTTTCCAATTGATTTTTTATTTGTAAAATTCTTTTATCGATATTTTCTTTGTTGCCTTTTCCGCCGACAATCGTCGTATTGTCTTTATTGGCGATTACACGATGCGCCTGACCCAAAGAACTTACATCAACACTGTCCATTTTTTTCCCGATATCTTCGGAAATAAATTCCGCTCCGGTAACCGCGGCGATATCCTCTAGCATTTCCTTTTTTCTGTCTCCAAATCCCGGAGCTTTAACTGCCAAAACATTTAAAATCCCGCGAAGTTTATTAACAACAAGCGTTGCTAGCGCCTCGCCCTCAACGTCGTCAGCAATAATAACCAATTCTTTTTTGCCGTTTTTAATTATTTTTTCCAAAAGCGGCAGAAGCTCGCTGATTGAAGAAATCTTTTTATCGGCAACCAAAATATAAGGATCTTCCAAAACCGCTTCCATCCTTTCGGAATTAGTCACCATATAAGCAGAAACGTATCCGCGGTCAAAACGAAGGCCTTCGACAACTTCATAAGAAAGTCCCACGGCGTTGGAATCCTCCACGGTAATCACGCCTTCTTTTTTAACTTTGTCCATTACTTCGGCAATAAGTTTTCCCACTTCTTTATCTTTTGCCGAAAGAGTTGCAACCTCTTCAATGTCTTTATTGCTTTCAACTGGAATTTTTTGAGCTTCAAGGGCTTTTATAACCATTTCGCTTCTTGTTTTAAGACGTTCGGCCAATCTAATTACATTAAATCCCTTTTCACGAATCGCTTTTTCTCCTTCGTCAATCATGGCGTGCGCCAAAACAACGGCAGTCGTAGTGCCGTCGCCAACATCGTCATTGGTTTTAGAAGCAGCTTGTTTTATAAGTTCAGCTCCTAAATTTTCGTATTTGTCTTCAAGTTCGATCTCTTTGGCAACGGTCACTCCGTCAAAAGTCACCTGCGGAGCGCCGTACGCTTTTTCAACTACAACCGCCCGGCCACGCGGACCTAAAGTCATTCTCACCGCTTCGGCTAATTTATCGATGCCTTTTTTAATTGCCACTCTGGCCTTTTCGTCAAATAAAATTTGTTTTGCCATATTCGCTTTATTCAAAATAAAAAATTAAAATGTAAAAATAAAAAATTTAAACCACAAATTTCGGTTTAAATGCTTTTAAATTTTACATTGTCATTTTAAATTTTTACTTTTAAATTTTAAATTTAGCAGCTTTGAAAACTATTCTAAAACTGCTAATACATCTTCTTCATCCCCGACCAAATATTTTTTTCCTTCTATTTCAATTTCGTCGGGTCCATATTTTTTAAATAAAACAATATCCCCGACCTTCACGGACATTGATATTTTTTCTCCTTTTTCATTTGTTTTTCCGGAACCAATCGCGACAACCTTGCCTTTAATCGGTTTATTTTCGGCTGTTTCAGGGAGAACAATGCCTGATTGAGTAATTTTTTCCGCCTCCAAAGGTTCGATAAAAACGTGATTTGATAATGGTTTAATATTCATAAATTTATTATATTTGCGACCTTACAGCGTTTACATTTTATATGCAAGTCGCCTGAAATGTCAACCCTCATTAGAAGTCGCGAACGCATCGCGCGCGTCCTAATTCTAACGGGGTCAAGAAGTAAAATAAAAAAGGGCTGGTCAGGCCCTCTCATTTAAAGACCGTTGAATTTAAGTAATAACTAAT
>JAKAHN010000048.1 GCA_021814895.1 bacterium | reverse complement strand
TACAAAGTATTGTTTTTAAAAAATTTTATTTAAGACAACGTTAATTATTGTTAGGTAAAAAATAAATGATAATCTAAATAAACTTCTTGACTGAACAGAATATAAATTATAGTATTTTTTCAGAATCAGAAAGGAGAAAAAAATGAGTAAGAAAACAGAAGATGGAAAGGTGCTGTTGTGTGATTGCGGATGCGGATATTCTGCATTTGGATCATATCCATGGATTAAGCTTTCTCAGAATTCTCCTTCTCATGCAATGGCTGCCTCTAATATGGCCAAAATTGACAGAGAGCTTCATTTCATCAGTTTTGAGTGTTTGAAGAAATGGGTCGACAAAGCCGCCAAAGCTCTGCCTGTACCAAGAAGGAATAAGTCCAAAGGTACGGGAGTTAAGGGTCTTTACGTTTAGCGATAGATCAGATTATTGCACAACCGCATGGTTCGCCCAGCGGTTTTTTCTTGTTTTGGACATTGGAATTATAAATACAAAAAAAGACCAGAGTGTTTCGTTCGTGTGAACGAATTCTCTGGTCTGTGAACTTTTAGTGAGCGAAAAATCTTGTCAGTGTGCTTACTGCGCAGCCAATTGACTGCAGTTCGAGAAGTCCGACAACAATCAGGATGATAGCTAAAGTTCGGTGATGAGATCCGGAAGTGCTGGTGTCCGGCTTCTTGAGTTCGCGAATTAGATACCAGATTGCCAGACCGAAAATAATTACAAATAGTGGCGAAAAGAAAGTAGCTATTACCAATGAAGCAAACAATAGACCAAAAATCAAAGGCAAACCTCCCGCGGCCAAACAACCTCCCAAAAGTCCGGCTGATGCAATCTTTCCGGCACCGCCTGAAGCGTGACTGCGGCTGGAGATCGGTGGGGGAATTTCTCTCTTGTTCTCTTCCAAAGATCCGAATAGTTCGTCACGTTCCGGGCCATCATCAAATGCGCTTACGACGGAACCGTCGTATCCGCGGCAGATGACTCTGTCACCTTTCTTCTCATAATATCCATTGATTGCTCCGTTGGTGCCCCGGAAAATGAATCGTTCTCCTTCGTGACACAACCATCCTTGGAGTTCGCCTTCCTTATTGCGATATGGAATTTTATCGGGCGTTTTCCCGGAATCGAGAACATCGGCAGTTGCATCACCAAATTGACCAACCGATTCTTCTCCTTGAGGACTAAGCATTAGGATTCGATCGCCTCGTTTTTCCAGATATCCGACGACGTTACCGTTTGCATCCCTGATTTTTGTGGACATCCGCTCCTCCTTTTTATAAAACTGCTGAACATTACGATAATATAATATAGAGTATATGTCAAATATATTGACGATGTCGTTATTATGTGATAATATATTAACAGAATCTAAACCAAACGGAAAGAGAAAGGAGGAGAATAAAATGTGCGGAGGCATGCCGGTGCAATTGGGGGTTCCTCTCAACAATGCAGTCCTCAATAGGATGACCGATCAGGAGAGGTCTTTTTGGCTCGACTTCCTTGAGGAAGCCAAAAAATCCGTATAAATCCGTTACATCAGCATAAATCTGTGTAGTAATTAATATAAAAAATATGATCCACGAAAAAATACGAACCTGTGAATATGTCTCCCCAAAACACCCCGATAAAATATGTGACAATATTGCCGATGCGATTTTGTCCGCTTATCTGAAAAAAGACAAAAGAGCGCGGGTGGCGGTGGAAGTTATGGGCGGGCATGGAATAATCAATATCTCGGGAGAAATAACCAGTAAAGCGAATGTGGATATAAAGAAAGTTGTTTATTCCATTGTTAGTCGTCAGTCGTTTGTAGTTAATGTCCGCATTAACAAACAAAGCCAGTTTATCGCGCAGGGGGTGGATAACGGCGGAGCGGGAGACCAGGGGATTATGGTTGGCTATGCCTGCAATGAAACAAAATCTTTAATGCCTCTGGAATACGAACTGGCCAAAAATCTCTGCCTTGCCATCTACAAAAAATATCCTTATGACGGGAAAACGCAGGTAACCATAGACGGCAAGAAAGTAATCGCGGTTATAGCAAGCTTTCAGAAGACCAAAACTCCTGAATTGGAAAAATTAGTTAGACGGCTCATAAAATCGGAAAAGTATTTCATAAATCCGGCGGGGGAATGGCCGGTTGGAGGATTTGACGCCGACAGCGGACTTTCGGGGAGGAAAATTGTAGTCGATGCTTACGGGCCAAATGTTCCGGTCGGAGGCGGAAGTTTTGCCGGCAAAGACCTGACCAAAGTGGACCGAAGCGGAGCAATGATGGCCCGCAAAATAGCCGTAGAATTGCTCAAAAATCACAAAGCCCACGAGGTTCTGGTAAAACTGGCCTATGCTATTGGCAAATCAGATCCGGTAATGGCGGTGGCTTTTATTGATGGCAAATCGGTTGAGGTAAAAGGGCGCGACCTGAGCCCCGCGGGGATTACTAATGAGTTAAAACTAATGTCTAATGACTAGTGTCTAATTACTAAACAATCTGGAAATAAGGGGATTTTGGAGGTAAAATAAAAAATATGGAAAATATTTTTGAAAAACTAATTAAATTATTAAAAAAAGATGAACGCCTTGTTTCGCAAGACGGCGTACTTTTGAAAAACCAAACACAGGAATTGGCACGAAAAAATGATCCTGAACTTATCAAACTTTTGCTTTCCGATAAGGTGATAAAACAGCACTTCTTTTTTGAGGTAGAAAAAACACTGATTTTTGATAAAGAGAAATTTATTCGTTTTATATCCAATAAACAATTTTTGCCGGATTCTTATACGGCTTTCAAAAATAAAATCGGCTTAACTGTCGGCGACGAATATCTAAGCGAAAGCAAAGAAGTGGTTTTGGCATGGCCTTATAAAGATTGTGTTTTGGAAGGTGGAATGACCAAAGAAGACCAAAAAAGAGATGAGATTTTTTACAACGAAACTTTAGCGCCGGACGACATCAATCGTTTGCTTGATCCAAAAGTTTTTACCAATTTTAAACGGATAGATAAAA
This sequence comes from bacterium, assembly GCA_021814895.1. Taxonomy (GTDB): domain Bacteria; phylum Patescibacteriota; class Minisyncoccia; order Phycocordibacterales; family 2-02-FULL-43-11; genus 2-02-FULL-43-11. The sequence continues at coordinate 3,173 of JAKAHN010000048.1, read as the reverse complement.
AAGGTGAGCATAAGCTGGACGATTTCAAGCGTGATGAAAAAGGAATAATCAAAGACAACCTGATTATCAAGGGTAATAACCTGCTCGCATTGGCGTCTCTCAAAAAAGAATTTGCCGGAAAAGTGAAATTGATTTACATTGATCCGCCATATAATCCAGATTCTGCCGCGAATACTTTTTCGTATAACAATAGTTTTAATCATACTTCTTGGCTTTCTTTTATGAAAAACCGAACAGACCAAGCAAAGAAGTTGCTTGCAAATGATGGCTTTTATTGCGTTGCGATTGATCATTACGAAATATTTTATTTAGGCGTGTTATGTGATGAAATTTTTGGACGAGAAAATAGAATTGGAGTTATTGCTGTTGAAACAAACCCCGGTGGAAGAAGCGACTCGGAATTTTTTGCGACATCAAATGAATATTTTTTGATTTACGCTAAAGATATTGCTCATGCAAAAATAAATAATTTAAGTTTGGATCAAAAAGAATTACTTGTGTATAATCTTGAAGATAATATTTCTAAATACAAGCTCGTTCCCTTAAGAAGAACTGGTAGTAATTCTACTCCAGACAAGAGACCAAATCTTTGTTTCCCAATTTATTATGATGTAAAACAAAACAAAATTTATTTGGAAAAAAAGAAAGGAACAACAGAAATAATGCCTATGGGTTCGGAATCAATAATGCATGTTTGGAGATGGTCAAAAGAAAAAATATTAAAGAGCATAAACGATATTGAAATAAAAAAGTCAAAAAATGGATATGCTGTTTTTGTGAAAGATAGAATTAAGTTTGAGAAAAAACCAAAAACATTGTGGTACAGTTCAAAATATGATGCATCTTCTCACGGAACAAAACTACTACAATCTTTTGATTTAGATGGGAAATTTAGTTATCCAAAATCATTATATTTAATGAAGGATATTCTTAAAATACTAACCAATAAAGATAGTATTGTAATTGACTATCATGCAGGAAGTGGGACAACTGCTCACGCGGTTTTAGAGTTGAATAAGGAAGATGGGGGTAATCGAAGATTTGTTTTGTGTGAACAAATGGAGTATGTAGAAACAGTCACAAAAGAAAGAATTAGAAAAGTAATTGAGAATAATAGCGACGATGAATTTGTCTATATGGAACTTGCCAAATGGAATGAGGAATGGGTGGAAAAAATTGAAAAAGCAAAAACCGGCAAAGAACTTGCTAAATTATGGGACGAAATGAAAGATATCGCCTTTTTGAGCTACAAAGTTAATCCGACAATGGTTGATTCAGATGCGAAGGATTTTTCGGATTTATCTATTGCTGATCAAAAGAAATTTTTGATGGAGTGTTTGGATAAAAACCAGCTTTATGTCAATTTGAGCGAAATTGAAGATAAAGAATATGGAGTGAGCAAGGAAGATATTAAGTTAAACAAAGAATTTTATAATTTATGAAGACAGTTTACTGGGAATATTATCATCCGAATAAAAAGGAATTCGAGAAAATGAAAAAAGAGGCACTTTTTGTATTTGATGCTTGCTCTCTATTGGATTTGTACACATTACCAAAATCTAAGACTGATAAAATACTTTCCGCATTAGATAAATTATCTAAATATTCTCGTATTTGGATGCCTCATCAATTTGGAATTGAATATCACCAAAACAGAAAATCAAAAATTAAGGAGCAAATAAATTATTATGATAACGCATTAATAGATATTGATAATTTTATTAATAAACCAATTTTCAGTGATTTTAAAAATCACTATAGTCTTAATGAAAAAAAAATAAAGAAATTGTTGAGTGACTTTTTCAAAGGGATAAAAAAAGATATCAAGAAAAAGAAAAACAATCATCCCAAATGGAGTAAAAATGATTCAATATTCAAGAAGCTTGACCAGATTTTTAAAGACAATGTAGGAGAAAAATATCCTGATAATATTCTAGTGGAAAAGTATAAAGAAATAGAGCAAAGAATGGAGTTAAAAAAACATCCAGGATTATTGGATGTTAAGAGTTTATCTAAGGACAGATCAAAGGTAAACGGGGATGCTTTGGCATGGTTGCAGATTATTGACTATGCAAATCAAATAAAAAAGCCGGTTATTTTAATTACAGAAGAAACTAAACCAGATTTTTGGGAAGATAAAAAAATATCCTCTGAAACTTTCCCTAAAAGAACTCTTATAAGAGAAGTTTATGATAAGACGAAACAGCTATTTTTTATACTAAACATGGATGAATTTTACAAATTTGTTACAGATAAAAAATATTTGCCTATTTACCCAGAAGTTGGGGTTGAAGAAAAGTCGCTTCAAGATATTAATTCTGGGGTTATTGGGGCAGAAAATATAAGCCAATTAACTAATTGATAATCATGCTAAAAACTTATTTAATTTCATATGATCTTATTGGCGGTGAACCACGCGTCGCATATCAAAAATTGCGTCAGGCAATTACAAGTGTCGCGTTTTGGGCCAAACCGCTTGAATCTGTCTACATAATAAAGAGCGATCTATCTGCTATTGAGATTGCACAGAGATTACAAAAATCTATGCATCCAGTAGACAAGCTTCTTGTCGTTGAAGTGGGAAAGGATTGGGGAAGCTTAAATTTATCGAATGAAGTAGTGAATTGGTTGCGTTCTAATTTATAAATATGCTATACGACGAATTCAATTCACATAAAAACTTTGCTGGCGCTGACGTTTTCAAAAACAAAGCGATTGAGAAAACGGATATTTTGAAAAATCTCAATCCGGCTTTTCCGGCGCGCGAATACCAAAAAGAAGCATTGGGGCGATTTTATTATTACTGCGAAGAATATCACCAAAAACAAAAGCCGATTCATTTGATGTTCAATATGGCAACCGGCTCGGGCAAGACGCTCATAATGGCTGCCAATCTTTTGTATTTTTATCAAAAGGGATATCGCAATTTCATTTTTTTTACTCGTCTTGGAAACATTATCCAAAAGACCAAAGCCAATTTTCTTGATCCAAATTCTAAAAAATATTTGTTCGCCGACAAAATCATACTGTGCGGACAGGAAATAAAAATCAAAGAAGTTTATAATTTTGAAGGTGTAAATGATGACGATGTAAACATTATTTTTTGCACTACCTCTTTCTTGCATAAAAGATTTACAGAACCTCGTGAAGATTTGTTGACTTTTGAAAGATCG
>JAKAHN010000047.1 GCA_021814895.1 bacterium | reverse complement strand
TAAATTAATTCTTGAAATTAAACCTTTGTTTTTTTCTACGAGTTTCCTGCCTGCTTCATCGGTTTCGATAGATAAATCGGCAAAATCTTTAATCGTAAAACCTTCGGTCTTGCGTAAATCCTGAATGGCTCTGATAAACTCACGAACCTGCCCTTCTTCGCGAAGCTCCGGCGTAATCGTTGTGTCCAAAAAAATATCTTCAGCCATGTTATCGTCAAAGTGAACATGTTTTACATTAACCTCATCTTTAATCAACTGCACGAAACCTTCCTCAACTTTTAACTTTTGACTTTTAACTTTTAATTTTGAAAGCGGCTGTCTAACCTTAATCCCTGCTTTCGCTCTAAGCTCCAAAGCCTTTGAGACAATATCTCTGACAATTTTCATATCCCTCAAATAATCGTGATGAATATAATCAACCGCCTCGGTCGGCCAACTTTCAAGATGAACACTCGGAGCAACTTGTAGGTTGGGGCTTGTGGCTTGTAAGTTTTGATAAAGATGCTCGGCAAAAAATGGAGCGAAGGGGGCTAAAATTTTTGCAAACTCTTTCAAAACAAAACCGAGTGTCGCAAGAGCGTATTTACCATCAAGTATTTCGTCTTCCGTTGCTGGTTGTAAATTGCCAACCGCCAAATTTTTTATCCTTTCTCTAGACCTTCGTAAATACCAGACAGATAAATCTTCTATAAAATCAGCGATCGGCCTGCCGGCTCTATCAATCTCGTATTTCTCCATTGCTTTTGTGACACCTTCTATCGTTTCGCCCAATCTTGCCTTTATCCAGATATCTAAAACTTTCGGTGACTCTCCGCCAACCGGCAAATTGTGAGTCGTCTCTTTATAGAGCAGATAGAAAGACAAAACATTATCCAAACGAGTAATAATCTTTTTGGAAACCTCATCAACTCCTTTTTCGGAAAAACGAATATCCTCGGCTTTTAAGGCTGGAGATGACAAAAGATAAAAACGAACAGCGTCCGCTCCGTATCTGTTAATAATATCGGATGGGTCAGGAAAATTACCTTTTGATTTGGACATCTTTTGCCCGTCTTCGGCCAGAATCGTTCCGTGAGTCAAAACATTTTTGAAAGGCGCTTTCCCAAATAAAATTGAAGACAAAACGTGCATATAATAGAACCAAGTTCTAGTCTGAGGAACATACTCCGCCACAAAATCAGCTGGAAATTTTTTCGCCTTTCTAAAAATCCCCGCTTTCGGATTAAAAACTTCCGGTTTTTTAAACGGATAGTGCCAACTGGCAAAAGGCATTGAGCCAGACTCAAACCAGCAATCAAAAACTTCAGGAAGTCTCAACATTTCACCTCCGCATTTGCAAGAAAATTTCACAGAGTCTATATAAGGACGGTGCAAATCCAATTCAAACAAATTGTTTTTTGGAGAATATGAAATCTGCAATTCTTTCACTTCGGCGTTTGAGAGAAAATATTCCGCGTCGCCTCGAAACTTTATCGCTTCCTCCGAAGAAAGACCGAGCGCGTCGGCGAACAAAAGCCAGCTCGGCGTATCGTGGGTAATGATACAAATGTTTTTACCTTCATATTTTTTATCCACTTCATAAAGAAAATTGCCCATTCTTTTTCTGATTTCATTGAAACTCTCGGCATTATTGTCAGTAGAAGTAAACCGTTCCAAATCGGTTTCTGAGCCAAGAGCTTTGTGATATTCCGCGATAGTTTTGCCGTCCCAAGCGCTTTTGCCGGTTTCTCTTAACCGATTGTCAGCAATAATTCTTTCTTTCGAAATATTTAATTCTTTTGCTAAAATCTCCGCCGTTTCAGTTGTTCTAAAGAGTGGCGAGTGAAAAATTAAATCTATTTTTTTACTCTTCAGACTCTGCCCGGACCTAATCGCCTGAGCTTTGCCACTATCGGTCAAATGGTGCGGTAAATCCGGACTGGAACTGACAATTTGTTTAACATTATTTTCCGCTTCGCCGTGTCGAACGACAAAAAAATTATTTTTTGATTTTTTTGTTGCTGTGTTCAATTCTGAAATTCCTCCGACCACTTTTATTTCCTGACACTTGTCACATTTCCAGATCGGCAAAGGCGATGCCCAAAAACGGCTTCGGGAAATATTCCAATCCGGCGCGCCTTCAAGTCCTTTTTTGAATCTACCTTCTTTCAAATGCTCCGGTATCCAATTTATATTTTCATTCAAACTGATTAACTTGTTTCTTTCCTTTTCAATTTTTACAAACCACGCCGGCATAGCGTAATAATAAAGAGGAGTTTCACATCGGTAACAATGCGGATATGAGTGAACAATTTTTTCTTTAGCAAACAAAAGCTTCTTGCCTGCTAGATATTTTATAATTTCAATATCCGCCTGCTGATGATTGTCTTTCGGTTTAACCGGTTGACCGGCAAAATCAGCGACTGCCGGCAAAAATTTTCCTTCGTTATCCACGTGATGAATAAAAGGAATATTTTCCGCTTTAGCCAAATTCATATCATCCTCGCCGTATCCTGGCGCAATATGCACGATGCCAGTGCCGTCCGTCATCGTCACAAACTTTGCGCCGTAAATTTTCCAAGCGCGGTCCTTGTTGGGAAAATTTTTACCCAGAAAATATCCGAAGGGTGGTTCGTAAGATTGACCGACTAATTCACTGCCTTTTATTTCGCTTACAATTTTATAATCGGTTTTTATTATCGCCAATCTGTCTTTTGCCAAAATAAAACTTTCTCTTTCTCCGCCCTCTCCTACAATTTCCGCTACCACATACTCCGCATCCGGTGAAACAGCTAAAGCGAAATTGCCCGGCAAGGTCCATGGCGTTGTCGTCCAAGCCAAAAAATATTTTTTCTTCTCGCCCTTTATCGGAAATTTTACATAGACAGAAATGTCGGTAATGTCTTTATAGCTATTGTCCATCGCGATTTCAGAATTGGCGATAGGTGTTTCACAACGCGGACAATACGGCAAAACTCTCGTTCCATCATAGATTAAACCTTTTTTATATAATTCCTTAAAAGCCCACCAGACTGATTCAATAAAACTATTGTCCATCGTTTTATAAGAACCGGTAAAATCAACCCAGCGACCGATTCGCGCAACAGTCTTTTGCCACTCGCCGACATAAGTCAAAACTTTGCTTTTTGCATATTCATTGAATTTATCTATGCCGTACGCCTCAATCTGTTTCCTGCCGGAGATTTTCAAATCTTTCTCAACAATATTTTCAATTGGCAAACCATGGCAATCCCAGCCCCAGCGACGTGGCACCTTAAAACCCTGCATCGTTTTAAAACGAGGAATGACGTCTTTAATGGCGCTCACTAAAATATGACCGTAGTGTGGCAAACCAGTCGCAAAAGGCGGACCATCATAAAAAATAAACTCGCCTTTTGGTGATTTGTTTTCCAAACTTTTTTCAAAAATTTTATTTTCCTGCCAATATTTTAAAATCGCCTCTTCTCTTTCAGAAATTTTTGATTTGTTAGATTTTTCCTCCATAACGTGATTAATCCTAGCATTTTTTTAAACATAAAAAAACCACCCGCGTTAAAAGGTGGCTGGAGATGATCCCAGAGTTTGCTTTAAAACCGCGCAAGTTTCCGACCTTCCGTAATCAACAAGAACAAGTCGGCCATTTTTCCAACAAAACTGTCGCGGTTGCCCCACTTCAACAAAGCTCGGGTAATTTTGAAAAGGGTTGCTACGGCTAAAGTCTTCCCGCGAAACAGAAGCGCCTCGTTTTTGCACAATAACCCAACCACCAAAAAAAGACGCTATTGTTGGCATAACCCTATGGTCGCGCGAATCTTGATAATACTCGTACTCATTCCTATTTGCCAACAATCCAGCAATAAGGTAGCGCCACAATGCGCCGGGGAATTTACCATAACGTTTGAAAAAACGGCTATGGTTTCCCTCTGACATAAATGGGAAGGCCACCATACGAATCATCAGTCTAAATGGTCTCACCCTTCCAATTTTTATTGCCTGGTTAGTGAAAAGAAAAACAAATCGAGTTTTACCCCAACTTATCCTCATAGGCTTTCCTAAATTTTATCTTAACAAGTTTCTTGAAAATTTATATACCTAAAATATAAAATCGTCAATAATAACTACATCTGCTCCAAAACTGGGATTGCTAAAATGTTTAAACCATTTCGCATTACAATAGTGAAAGATTTTACCAAAGCTAATCGGTATGAAGTATCTTCGCCAGCTTCAAGAATAAGATTGTTAGCGTAAAAACTGTTAAAAGCGCTCGCGAGCTCCGTTAAATAAGTCACAACATAGTGCGGTTCATATTCATTCGCCGAACGCTCGACAATTTCCGGGAATCTATAAAGCATCCGTTCCAATTCGCCGGGCTTTTCCACACTTTCAACTTTCAACTTTTTGCCTTCCGTTTCTCCGCCGGCTTTTCTCAGGACGGAAACCGCCCTCGCGTAAGAATACTGGAGATACGGACCGGAGTCGCCTTCAAAAGAAATTGATTTTTCAAAATCGTAAATAATATTCCCGCCGATTGACTGTCTTAAAACCGAATATTTTATCGCGCCGATAGCGACAGCTTCCTTAATTTTTTCTGTTTCTGTTGCGTTAAATTCTCTGCTTTTTATTTTCTCGCCGACAAGCTCTTCAACTTGTTTGATTAAAGCCTCGCCCGTAACAACATTGCCTTTTCTTGAAGACATTTTGCCAGAAGCAAACTGGAGCATTCCATGACCTATGTGAATCGTCCGTTTGCCAATTTCTGGAAAGATTATTTCCAAGACTCTCAACAAAACTTTGAAATAATCATTCTGCTCATTACCGGTGATAATAATAGACTTGTCCAAATCTTTTTCCGTTTTGAATTTTGCCTGATTCAAACCAAGCTCTTTAGTCTCATAGGTCGGCAAACCGGCAGAGTTTATAAAGACTCTGGTGTGCAAACCATAATTCTCTCCCTTAAAAACTACGGCGCCATCGCTTTTTTCAAAAACACCTTTCTTTAAATTTTCTTCAACAATCTTTATACCTTCTCGTCCTTCAGTCCCCTCAAAAAAATAGTGGTCAAAATGCGTTCCTAATTTTTTATAGATTTCCTCAAAATGTTCCAGACTCACCTGTCTGCCGGAATCATACATTTCATTTATATCTTTATCAGACTTTTCAAAAATTATTTTGTTAAGAGTAGTAATTTCTTTTTTCGCCGATTCATCGGTTTCGTATTTTTCGGCGCCGAGCACATAAGCATAACCCCACTCTTTAATAGTTGCGTCTTCAACTTTTAATTTTTGACTTTTAACTTTTTCTTGCATTCCCCAAATCGCTTTCGCCACGTGAAGTCCGACATCACCCTGCCAGCATGCTCTGATCATCTTCGCTCCGGAAGTTTCAATCATCCGTGAAATGGACTCGCCGATAGCATTGCTCATCAGATGCCCGATATGAAACGGCTTGAAAGGATTCGGGTCGGTATATTCAACCATTATTTTTTTACCCTCCAAGGTTTTATTTTTACCAAAGTTCTCATTCTCAGTAATAATTTCTTTCAAACTTTCTGCAAAAAACTTCGGGGACAAATAAAAATTGATAAAGCCCGCGCCCGCCACCTCTATTTTTTCAACAAATTTTAAATTCTCACTCTGTAACCTTTTAACTATTTTCTCAGCTAACTCTCTCGGATTTTTTATCTCTTCTAAGTTTGGCCTGTACCTTTCCATTCTAAACAATCTTTTCTTTCCTAACACATCAGGGCGATTTCCATGCGATATGGGACCAAATAACTGTAAGGCTATGTTTGTGGAATAGTCACCGTAAGAAAAATCTGCCGGATGCTCCAAATTTATTTTTTCTCCACTTAACCCTAGATCATTCAGGGCCTTTTCGAGTAATTCTTTCAAAAAATCAATAATCATAAATAGATATTAACATAAAATACTAGCTTAATCCCTCTACCTTATCGGTCTCTTTACCCACTTATTAGCTTTCAAATGCCAGTCGGCCGGATCGCTTTTTTGAATCATATCCCAAAGTTTCTTTGCTGTTTTTGTATAAAGTTTCTCGTCTCGAACTAATTTTCTGAATTTAAAAAATTTTTTTGGCAGTTTCAAACCGCGCTCATCCATCTCTCTGAGTTCCAAGTCAACGTCCAAGTTATCCGCATCTTTGACGATTTTTGATTCAAGAGATTTCCTCTCTTCAAATTCGCGCA
>JAKAHN010000046.1 GCA_021814895.1 bacterium | reverse complement strand
CGTTTCAAGAGCCCCTCAACACCCCGCCGGCTTTTGAGCTTTTTGAGTTCTTCCCGGACAAGATTAGGCAGTCGGCCTTCTCCCGACCAAAGCCTTCTGCCAATATCACAAACATCAAAGTCGGTGTTTGGTGTCGGGCAGGAAACCCAAAAAATTGGCTCCCCGTTGTAATCCTTCAGAAGGATAATTCCGTGTCCGCCGGTTGTCCCCAAAAAGAATAGTAAGCATGAATTACACCGCTTCCCAAGTATTGTTTTTACGGTATAGGATGGTTTTTTGAGGGCTTGGCGAATCTTTTTACATAGCACCTTGTTTTCCTTCAGGGCTTTTTGAAGAGTGTCTGTTGCGTAGCGGATCAACTCTAAAGAGGTATTTTTCATCGATTGTACAGTTACTAGATTGAATAGTAATGATTTTTTTTAAATTGTAAAGCTTTTTCAAGCTTGGGTAGTGATTTTATATAGATGATATAATTCATTTATGTCTCCAAAAATAAAATCTGATATACCAGCATCGGCCGATAAAGAATTGGCAAATTATCCCGAGTTTGTGCGGAAGATTTTGTTTTACCGAAATATTACCGATGCCGATTCGGCTGAAGCTTTCTTGAATCCGGAATACAAACCGCATGACCCGTTTTTAATGAAGGGGATGAAAGAAGCGGTTGAAAGATTATTATCGGCGATAAAAAATAATGAGCGAATTACTATTTTCAGCGATTATGACGCCGACGGCATTCCGGGGGCGGCGGTAATGCACGATTTTTTCAAAAAAATCGGCTACCAAAATTTTGATGTTTATATTCCCAATCGGCATTCCGAAGGTTTTGGTTTGAATGACGGAGCGATAAAAGAAATTGCCGGCAGAGGCGCAAAACTGATTATTACCGTTGATTGCGGGATTGCTGACGCAAAAGAAGTTAAAATGGCGCTGTCTCTCGGGGTTGAAACAATCGTAACTGATCACCATACGCCGACTGACGGAATCCCGAAAGCTTTCGCTGTTATTGACCCGAAACAAAAAGGTTGCCGGTATCCGTTTAAGGAGTTATGCGGCGCCGCTGTCGCGTTTAAGTTTGTTGAAGCCTGCATCTCCAAACTCCCGACTTTTGATTTTGGACCAACAAAAATTTACCCTATGTCGGAAGGGCAGGAGAAATGGTTTCTGGATATGGTCGGCATTGCGACACTTTCTGATATGGTGCCTTTGGTCGGAGAAAATAGAATGTTTGCCAGATACGGTTTGGCTGTTTTGCGAAAATCGCCCCGGTCGGGACTTCTGGCGCTTTTTTCGGCTATCAGAATCAATCGCAGGACTTTATCAGAAGACGACGTGGTTTTTTCTGTTTCACCCCGTCTTAACGCCGCATCTCGTATGGGTGATCCAATGGATGCTTTCAAATTATTGACAACCAAAGATGAGTCGGAGGCGATCAGGCTGGTTAAATTACTTGAGAGTCTGAACAATGCAAGAAAGGGCGTGGTTGCCGGCATTATTAAAGAGATAAAACATCTGATAAAGGAGAGAGATTTAAATAAAAGGAAGGTGGTTGTCATTGGTAATCCGGAATGGAAACCGTCCTTGCTCGGTTTGGCTGCCGGCAAGATTGCCGAGGAATTGAATAAGCCTGTTTTCTTATGGGGTCGCGACAGCGAAACAACTTTCAAGGGTTCTTGTCGAAGTGGCGGGGGAATAAACATTTTAGATTTAATGAAAAAAGCCGGAGATATTTTTATTGAATATGGCGGTCATTCCGGCGCCGGCGGTTTCTCTGTGTCTTTTGACGAGATTCATCGTTTGGAGAATGATTTAGAGATGGCCGTGATTGATTTGCCGGCAGAAGAAAAAGGTCAATCAGAAGTTGCTGATGCTGTGTTAAGTTTGCCGGAACTGACCGACGGTATTTTTTTAGAAATTGAAAAACTTTCGCCTTTTGGCGTGGGCAATCCAAAACCATTATTTTTTATAGAAAAGACGACTGTAAGCGAAGTCAGGCGTTTCGGCAAAAACAATGCTCATACCGCGCTTCGTTTTCAAAAAAATGACAATGAAACCGTTGAGGCGATTTCTTTTTTTACGGCGCCGGAAGACTTTGGAATGCCCGTCAATGTCGGTCAAAAAGTTTCGATGTTTGTTCACATTGAGCAGTCATTTTTTCGCGGACGATCAGAAATACGCCTTAGAATAAAGGAGGTGTTTTGATAACCTTGCAAATTTTTAATTATGTGATATAATGGTCTTAGTTCGTGTACAACATTGGCGGAGAAAATGGCGCCCTCCGTCTTAAAAAAGTCGCCACCCGGCAGGTTTGTCTGCCGGGTTCGCTTTTTTATAAAGAATATTTTGTGATAAAATTCTTTTATGTTTAATATCCGTTTTATAAAATATGATTGATAATCCTGGAAGCTTTATTGTTTTTACCGATGGTTCATCAAGGGGCAACCCGGGGCCGGGCGGGTGGGGGGCTGTCGTCGTATATCCCGACGACAAGTCAAAAGTTGAAAGCGAAAAGTCTAAAGTTGTGGAAATTGGCGGGGGAGAAGAATATACGACAAACAATCGAATGGAGTTACAAGCTGTAATTAAGGCTTTGACATTTATCCATAAATCATTATCCATAAATCACAAATCAATTTTTGTTTTTTCCGATTCCTCTTATCTCGTGAAAGGAATTACCCAATGGATTCACGGTTGGCAGAAGAATAATTGGTTAACCAAGGCGAAAACACCGGTGGAGAATAAAGATTTATGGGAAAAGCTTTTTGAATTATCGCGCGATAAAAAAATTGAATGGAGATTGGTCGGCGGGCATATTGGCGTTTCGGGCAATGAACGTTGCGATGAAATCGCCGCGCAATTTGCGGACAAAATAAAACCCGAACTTTACAACGGTTCGTTTGAAGAATACCCGATAAAAAATATTTTAGATACTAAAATTGATAATCATAAAGAAGTAAAAAAGTCCGATAATAGAAGCCATTCGCGGGCAAAAGCCTATTCCTATGTAAGTTTGGCGAATGGAGTGATAAAGATAGACAAAACTTGGATTGAATGCGAGGCGCGAGTAAAAGGTGTTCGCGGGGCTAAATATAAAAAATCTGTTTCTATGGATAACGAAAAAGAAATCATTGACAGTTTTAAAACTTTTTGAAAATTTTGGTTTTTTTGACAAAATTAGACCTTGAGATAATATGAGGAAGGCGCAGAAATGATAAAGGCAGAAAGATGAAAACAAAAGAAGACGGGCCCTCAGTGTTCTTTGCCATGATGAATGTTGGGGGGAATCCTCGTTATGCAAGGGAACTTATCTCAGGTTTACCACTTGACCACAAGTTTGTCTCTGTTTCAGTTGTCAGAGAAAATAAGGCCGAAAGGTTGGAGGGGGGTGAAGGGTCTCTAATTGACAGTATGTTGTGCCTTTATTTGTGGTACAGGGCCAATTATGATGATAAAGCTGCCAGACTCCTTTTGTCTATCCTCGAGCAGAATTTTAACTGCCCAGTTCTGGTTTTACAGGGCGAGGATGACAAGCCGGGTTTTTACTTGATACACGACCAGCCTTGATCACACTATCGTACCGCGGTCAGTCCCGCGGTTTTTTTATATTTTTTTTCAAGCGAGTTATAATTTAAAAATGTCTAACAAGACTCTCGCTACCATCTCTATCGGGTTCGCGGTCGGGGTTTTTTTGGAATCGTTTGTAAATTTAGGTTTCGGTTTTTCCGGTTTTTTTGTTCTGCTCGCCTTAGCCACATTTTTTGTTTATCAGTGGATTCCCAAAAGCCAAAATTTTAGGTTTGCCGAAGGATCTGTTTTGCTGCCGTTATTTTTAATCGGGCTCTCTTTCGGCGTTGGTCGGATGGCGTTTTTCGAACCGCGCGATTTTCCGCTTGATAATTTTCTTGAACAGAAAATAACCGTTGAAGGAATAATTACTGATGAACCTGATGTTCGGGAAAATTCCCAATTATTAAAAATTAAAACAAACAGTGTTATTTTTCCTCTAGGCGCTCAAAAAATTTCCACAAAAATTTTAATCAGGACAAATCCATACTCCAATTTTTCTTATGGCGATAAAGTCCGGGTGTCAGGTTTGTTGCAAACTCCTAAAATTTTTGAGACAAACGGGGGAGGGGAATTTGATTATCCGTCGTATTTGGCCAAAGACGGTATTTATTACATTCTAGACAAAACCGTCCTTTCAAAAGAATCATCGGAGAATGGCAACTGGCTTAAGAGCGGACTATTTGCTCTGAAGCACAAATTTATTGAAACAATCGGCAGGGTTGTGCCGGAGCCGGAAGCGTCTTTGCTTGACGGTTTGGTAATCGGCGGTAAACAATCGCTTGGTCAGGCTTGGCTTCAAAGATTTCAAAAGGCGGGCGTGATGCATATTGTTGTTTTATCCGGTTATAACATTACGATTGTCGCCGAATCGGTCATCAAGTTTTTCTCGGTATTTCTGGCTCAGACTTTTAGTATGGCTCTTGGCGTTGTTTCGATAATTCTTTTTGCAATTTTGACCGGCGGTTCGGCGACAGTGGTCAGGGCGACAATAATGGCTATTTTGGTTATTCTGGCGCGAGGCACCGGGCGCCAGTATGGCGTTACCCGCGCTCTGATTATCGCCGGCGTCTTGATGATTTTGCAAAACCCGGCCATTGTCGCTTTTGACCCGTCATTCCAGCTTTCGTTTATGGCGACCATCGCTTTGATTTATGTTTCTCCCCTTATTGAATCTCGGCTTAAATTTTTGCCGGAAAAATGGAAAATCCGCGAAGTGGCGGTTTCTACCGTATCAACTCAGATTTTCGTGCTACCCCTTCTTCTCCACATGACCGGTCAATTTTCAGTTGTCGGCCTCTTCGTAAACTTACTGATTCTCGGTTTTATTCCGCTTACAATGTTTTTTGGTTTTGTCGCCGGCGTTACGGGTTTTATTTCTTCAATTTTATCTTTGCCGTTCGCATATATCACTTACGGATTTTTATATTACGAGTTAAACACGGTTAAATTTTTTGCCGATTTGCCGTTTTCTGCTATCACCATGCCAACGTTGTCCGGTCTGGCGGTTATTTTTATTTATGCGTTAATGACGTGGGGATTGGTTTCCTGGCACAGAAAAAATGTAATATTGAAATATCAAAATGTAAAATGACAATGTAAAATTAAAAAAATTAACAAAAAGGTTTTGCGGTTTACCGCAAAACCTTTTCTGTTATAAGTTATCGGTGGTTAGTTAGGAGTTAGTTTCTTTGTATCTTTTCTCAACAATTTCCCAATTCAAATTTTCAAAAAAATCTTCCACATATTGTTTTTTGCCGCTTGGCTGATAGTCATAGACATAAGAATGTTCCCACATATCAAGCATAAGGAGAGGTATAGCGTTATTTAATTGGCCGAGATGTTGCTCGTCAACCCAAGAGGTGATTAAGCGATCGTTTTTATTATCATACCAAAGGACTGCCCAGCCGATACCTCTTGTTATTGTAGCTAAATTTTTGAAGGCGGTTAAAAAATTTTCAAAAGAACCCATCTCAGTCTCAATCGTTTTTCTAAGAGCGCTTTCTTCTGATAGCGGGGTTGAGCCGCCTTCAAAAAAAGAAAAATAGACCTCATGATTGCGCATGCCGTTATATTCAAAACTGAATCGTCTTTTTAATTCTCCTATAACATAAGGGGCGAACGCGTCTTCTTTTATGTAACTTTCATATTGAGTGATTTTTTCCAAAATCAGATTGGTGTTTTTTACGTAGCCGGAATAAAGCTTCAAATGTTCCTCGACACTTTTTGCCGAAAGGCCTTTTAGGGCGGGGATATTAAATTTTTGTTCTTCAAATTTTTTCATTTTATTTTTACAAAATGTTAATTAATCAAATTCATTATATCACGCTATTATTGTTATTTGACGCGCAGGCAGAAAGGAGTATCTTATTAATAGTTTGAAAAAAGGATTTTATGAAAAATTGGCAAAGGAAACGTCTGGTTAGGATTGGCGGGCTAGTGATTCTGGCGGGGCTCTTGCTGGTCTGGGTGGTTTGGAATTTCAAGACAGCAATGTCGGCTATGACAGCTATGATCGCGTTGTTTTGGGGGTTGGGGATGGTTCTAACTTCTCCTCATCATCACCCGAGACGTTGACGACCAGTTTCTGGCCGTCTTTTTTTGCGTGGTAAAATATAGTAATGAATTA
>JAKAHN010000045.1 GCA_021814895.1 bacterium | reverse complement strand
TTATAGCGCTCAACCGGTGGTTCTCAAGGCGGGGATAATAGACGTTGAAGTAGACCTATCAAAAGGATTAAACGCTTTTACAATTGTCGGTTTGCCAGACAAGGGCGTTGAAGAATCAAAGGACCGGGTTAGCGCCGCAATAAAAAATTCTGGTTTTACTTCGCCGAAACAGAAAAATCAAAAAACTGTTGTTGCTTTGGCGCCGGCTGATTTGAAAAAAGAAGGTCCTATTTTTGATTTGGCGATTGCTCTTTCTTATCTTTTGGCAGCCGAGGAAATTGATTTTGATGTAGAAAAAAAATTATTCTTGGGAGAACTGTCGCTTGATGGCAACTTACGACCAATTACCGGAGTCCTTCCTTTGGTTGCCGAAGCGAAAAAACGCGGTTTTGAAGAGGTTTATTTACCGACAGAAAACGCTCGTGAAGGGGCGCTTATAGACGATATAACAATATACCCGGCCAAATCGCTCACCGACGTGATAAATCATTTAATGGAAAACGACAAACCAACAGAAGATGAGGACGGTGAAAAAATTAAAAGTAAAAAACTGAAAGCCCAACCGCAAACCGAAATTGAGGTTGAATACAAAACAAACATTGATTTCAATGACATCAAAGGTCAGCAAAACGCCAAAAGGGGATTGGAAATCGCCGCCGCCGGCGGACACAATATCGCTCTTTGGGGACCGGCCGGAACCGGGAAAACCTTGCTGGCCAAAGCGTTCGCCGGAATATTACCGCCATTATCAATGGACGAAATCCTGGAAGTAACCGGTATTCACTCCATTGCCGGAGCACTTCGCAACAATCTTGTAACCACTCCGCCGTGGCGAAACCCGCACCATACCGCTTCCTATGTTTCAATAGTTGGGGGTGGAGCAATTCCTAAACCGGGTGAAGCGACCCTGGCTCATCGCGGTGTGCTTTTTTTAGATGAATTTCCTGAATTTGATAGACGAGTAATAGACACCCTGCGCGAACCGCTTGAAGAAAAAGTGGTCCGCGCATCACTCGCTAAAGGTTCGGCGGAATTCCCAGCCAATTTTATTCTGGTCGCCGCCTTAAATCCGTGTCCTTGTGGTAATTGGGGCGTTAAAGGAAAACATTGCTCGTGTCTGCCGATTGCCATTGAACGATACAAAAGAAAACTTTCCGGACCGATTATTGACCGAATTGATCTGTGGACTGAAGTTTCGTCTGTTGACCACGCCTCGCTTGGCAGTAAAGAAAGAAGTGGGGAAGAAAGCAAAGCTATACGAGATAGAGTTTCTTTGGCTAGAAATTTCGCACAAAAAAGATTTGCTTCGCTTGGAGTAAAAATAAAAACAAATAGCGACCTAGGAGCTAAAGATATCACCAAAGTGATTGACCTCGCGCCGAAGGTCAAAAATGAACTAGATAAAGCGGCACAAGCGCTTAATTTATCAGCCCGCAGTTACCATAAAATTATGAAAATTGCCCGAACAATCGCCGATTTGGAGCAATCGGAGGAAGTTACCGCTGATCATATACACGAAGCACTACAATACAGACCAAGACAATTAACTTATAACTAATCACCTGCTGGCAAGCCGTTCCCTCAGAATACCTCGGCTAAGTATTTGGCGGGAAACATAATGGCCGATTTTTGAAAAATCGGCTCCGCCGATTTTGATTTTCCACCTCAACCAGAGAGTAAAATTCTGAAGTATTAGGTTTCCAATAAAATATCGCGCATGGTAGCGCGAGTCTTGTAAGCATCACAGGTTATGAAGCAAGCGGCCAAGTTTAGCTCCGGGGTAAGTAACCGTCGCCATAATCTTAACGGCTAAATTGTAACCGTTCACTCGGAGATTCCCTTCAACCCATTCAGACATAGTAAAATCTTTCATGGGAGTGTTTTGAGTGTTGAACATGGCAGCAAACATTTGCGGTTCTACCCCTCCAACGACATTTAAAACTGCAAGTAACAGAACGAGTGATGCGATGAGTTGCGAGATTAACTTTGTTTTCATTACAGTCATTTTTGTTGGGAGAACACTAGACCAATACTAATACTAACAAAAACTATGTCCATTTTTCAAGCTAAACAAAAACCGCGCCTCGCGCGATTAAAGATTGGCAATCGAAAAATTATCTTGCTGACCTAATTTTTTTATTTCCTTTTAACAATTAAGCGAGGGGTTAGTTTGGAAAAGACTTGCGAGCGCGACTGGCGCGAGCACGAGGAATTTTTCAGCAGAAAAATATCCGTGCTTTTCCAAACTAAGCCTGAGCGTCCTTTACGGTCCAAAAGGATTTTTTGCGCCTCTCACTTCAAAGTGAACGTGAGGTCCTGTTGATTTACCTGTTGTTCCAACTAGACCGATTATTTGACCTTTAATAACTTGTTCTCCAGCATAAACATCAACCCTAGAAACGTGACCGTATAATGTTTGCGTTCCATTAGGATGAGAAATAACAATATATTCGCCGTAACCGCCGTTCCAACCACCTTTAGAGGCGACAATTACTTGGCCACCAGCCGCCGCGTAAATTGGCGCGCCTTGATAAGTAGCAAGATCAACTGCGTTATAACCATGAAGACCTTGAGTTTTGACTCCGCCCGCAATAGGCCTAATATAATAACCGTCCATATTCGGACCGCCGGCGCCATGCAAAGGATTGACTCCAACAACCGTTGATCGTGTTTGAACCGGAGAAGCAATTTCACCATCTGGAATTATAATCACATCACCGATTGCCAATTTATGGTCTGGAGAAATATTGTTATAACTTGAAATATCGTATGGGTCAGCCTTATATTTTTTTGCTATACTCTGAATAGTATCACCCTTCACCACCGTATGTTCTACACCAGATATAGGTAAAATAACTAAAGTTTGTCCTTCGCGAATCAATGAACCTCGTATGTCGTTAGACCATATAATTGTATTAACCGAAACATCAAACATTTTAGCGATAGTTTGAAGATTATCGCCTTTTCTAACTATATAAGTACTAATAGTGTCGTTGGTAACCCCACTACCGACATCAGCCATTGTCCCCACAGGACCGCTGTCTGACATAAGAGCGGTTCCGCCAATAATAGTGATATCCCCTCCACCTCTGCCTTGATTGGCATCAGTTGTTCTAACTGGATCTAAAATAGCCAAATTTTGAGAGTTTACTCTGCTAACCTCAGTCTCGGCAGAGGCTTTTGCAGTCATTAAAGACGAGATCATAGAAAAAACACTTGCGCTGGCAACTGTTGGGAAACTAAAGATCATCAACGAAAAAACTATCTTGGCAAAAAATATGCCAACCAAAAAATATTTTGACGCCCGACTTAACTTTATCAAAAAGCCAGGCTCTGGTTCATTTTGTTTTGTAGATATAAGCCAAAATCTAATTGATAATCGACAGATTCAGAAATGGCTTTGTTGAGCCATATTTACCACTCTGATAGCATTACAGACGAATGTAAGTATACCTCAAGGGAACTGCAAGTCAACCGTAAAATCGTCTTCTGTGGATAGCGTTTAATCCCATCTTTCTTGAAGAAAGTCAAAAAAATAATGATAATTTTGCCAGTTTTAGAAACATTATAAGACCCTCGTGTTATATTAATCTGATGGAAAATTATCTTGAATCGTTAAATTCCGAACAAAAAAAGGCGGTTATCGCCACCAATGGACCGGTCCTCATTGTCGCTGGAGCCGGAGCCGGTAAAACCAAAACGATTACCAATAGAATCATGCATCTAATAAAACAAGGAGTTCCCCCGGAATCAATCTTGGCCATAACGTTTACCAATAAGGCCGCTCACGAAATGCTTGAAAGGGTAAACAAACTGCTTTCTGAAGATTCTAGTCTTAACCGCCCGATTTCTCAATTTAATAATTCTAAAAACAATAATTACAAACTGCCCGCCACCGGTTACCCTTGGATCGGAACTTTTCACTCATTAGGGGTAAAAATTCTTAGAGAAAATTTCAAATCGGTCAATATTCACGCTTCTTTTTCAATTTTTGACCGAGGAGACAGTATGAGGTCAATAAAAGAAGCAATGAAAAGGCTTGATTTTGATCCGAAAAGCTATGAACCTGGAAAAATCCTGTCAATCATTAGCCGAGAGAAAAGCAATATGGTCACAGCAGGAAATTTTTCGGAGAGAATCGAAAAAAATCCAATAAGACGAATGGTGGCTATGGTTTGGCAAGAATATGAAAAAATCTTGACTGAGGAAAAAGCATTGGACTTTGACGACCTTCTACTAAAAACTGCCGTAATTTTAAAACGAGATCAAACCATTCGAGAACATTACCAAAATATCTGGCGGTATATTCACGTTGACGAATACCAAGATACGAATATTGTTCAATATCAAATTACCAAGCTACTCGCTGAAAAAAATCGGAACCTTTGCGTCGTCGGCGATGTCGACCAAAACATTTACAGTTGGCGAGGAGCGGATATAAAAAATATTCTAGATTTTGAAAAAGATTATCCTGAAGCAAAGATTGTCGTCCTTGAAGAAAATTATCGGTCAACCCAAACCATCCTGACCGTAGCGAATAGAATAATTGAAAAAAATAAATTACGAAGACCTAAAAATTTATTCACAAAAAATAGCGATGGAGAAAAAATCGGCATATTCGTGGCTTACGATGAAACCGAGGAAGCAAACTTTGTCGCAACAAAAACCGCTGAAATAATCGGGGCAGGAGTTTCCCCCGATGAAATCGCTGTTTTATACAGAGCAAATTTCCAAAGCCGAGCGCTTGAGGAAGCCTTTCTTAATAACAAATTACCTTATCAGGTCATCGGCACTAAATTTTTTGAAAGAAAAGAAATTAAAGATGCAATAGCTTATATTAAAGTAGCGAGGGAACCTGATAACTTTCCAAATTGGAAAAGAATAGCAAACGTCCCACCTAGGGGAATAGGGAAGGTTACTTTGGCAAAAATTGCTTCCGGCCAAAAAGATTTCTTGCCACCGGCAGTCAAAAAATCAATAAAAGATTTGGAAATTTTACTTTCCTCAATCGCCGAAAAAATAAAAGCGGAAAAACTGTCGGTTGCCGTGCGCTACGCGATAGAATACTCCGGTATGATTGAGTCTCTGAAAAATGACGGATCGGAAGGGGAAGAAAGAATTGAAAATTTAAAAGAATTGATAACCTTTGCCTCGCACTACGATACGAAACCGGGCGAGGAAGCCGTTGAACAATTTTTAACCGATGTTGCTCTTTCAACCGATCAAGATGAAATGGAAAAAAAGAAAAGCGCTGTTCGTTTAATGACCGTTCATGCCTCAAAAGGGCTTGAATTCAAGGTGGTTTTTATCACTGGACTTGAAGAGGACCTATTCCCCCACAAAAGATTATCCGAGGAACGTGTAACGGATAATGAGGCCGAGGAGGAACGAAGACTGTTTTATGTCGCCCTTACCCGAGCCAAAAAAAAGGTGTATCTTACTTACGCCGATGTTAGAATGATTTTTGGTAATAGACAAGTCAATGTCCCTTCAGAATTCATTCTTGATATTGATGAAGAATTTTTATTCCACGAAGAAGCATTTAAGGGCGGTGGCGGAAAAACAATATACCTAGATTAAAATCTTAAGCTACAAATAAAAATTTTCAAAAAATTACAAAATAAAAAACCGAAATCGATAGAATAAATTGTTTACAACCTAGTCACTTGCCGTTATTTCAATTTTGGAACTTTAATTTTTTTGGAAATTGTTATTTGGTATTTGGAAATTATTTTAAAGATTAAAACCATGGAAAATTTTTATAAAAAAAAATCATTGGGTCAAAACTTTCTAAAAAACGTTGGCATATTAAAAAAAATTGTTGACGCGGGAGAAGTAAAAAATGGTGAAATGGTTCTTGAAATTGGTCCTGGGGAAGGAAACTTGACAAAAGAATTGCTTCTGCGCGGAGCTAAAGTTATTGCGGTAGAAAAAGATAACCGTCTTATTCCTATTCTTGAACAAAAGTTCTCCGCTAACATTTCCTCCGGCCAATTAACCTTGATACATTCCGACATTTTGAATTTTTCCCCTGTTTTCTACAAGCTACAAGCTACAAGCTACAAGCTGATTGCAAATATCCCTTACTACATCACTGGCGAAATTATCCGCAAAGCCCTTTCGGAATGGCCACAACCTTCAAAAATCGTCATTATGATACAAAAAGAGGTAGCGGAAAGAATTGTCGCCCGCGATGGAAAAGAAAGCTTACTTTCAATCAGCGTA
>JAKAHN010000044.1 GCA_021814895.1 bacterium | reverse complement strand
AATGGAGATTTTAAAAAATAATTCCCAGTCTTCTCTAGTCTTAAACATGGCAACCAGCATGATAAAATACATCCACAAATGAAGCTGGGTGATGAATCCACCCATGCGTTCCAGCGTGCCCCAGAAGCTGCGCGACCAATCCACGCCCAAAATGCTAGTAACCAAATACCCCAGAAACCAGGCGTTCACCAGCCAAAAAACAACATTCACGCGCGGCCGATATTTTTTATCAACCAAAGCCAGCGCCAACCAGATGACAAACAAAACTTCAACGACTACTCGGAACACCAAGCCTTTGGTAAATTCAAAGGGAGAAAAAGTATCTCGCCAATAAACTAGAGGCAAAAACAAAACAGCCAAAATGCCGAATCTTAAGACCTTATAATATGTTTGTTTTATTGCTGTTGACATAGGCTTAATTTTGATTGATAATATGGTATCTTCTCTGCGAACTCCTCTATTGTATAACGCTATTTAAAAAAATTCCATACGGCAAAGGCTTCGCTGCTTCCCGAGAGAACGCCTGCCCTTCATAAAAACACGTTGAAAAATCATCCAGTAAAGCTTATACTTATACCAGGCTAAAAGGCCGCTGTGCCCCTATTATGCGTCACGCCATCGGCAAACTGAAAAAAGTCATCTTGATTCTGGGCGATATCCTGGTGCTTTGGGCTTCCTTGTGGCTGACCCTGGAAGTAAGATATGGCAGTTCCTTCGGAGACAGGATTTGGGACGAACATTTCCATCCTTTCGTCGTTATCTACGCTCTTTGGCTGATTATCTTCTATATCGGCGACTTATATGATTTGACGGTGGCGCGTAACACTTTGCGTTTCTACGCTAATTTGTTTCGCACTTTAATCACCGCTGGAATAATCTCAGCCGCTCTTTTTTATTTAATTCCTTTCTTTGGCATCACTCCCAAAACCAATCTGATTATTGACTTGGTAATTTTTGCTATTTTGTTTTCCCTCTGGCGCAATTTTTATAATTTTTGGGTTAAATCGGCCCGGCTCTTTAACCGCGTTTTGATTATCGGCAAGACCAAAGAATCGGAGGAGTTAGCCGAAAGGCTTAAGGCTAATCCGCAACTGGGTTTTAAGGTGCAAGAGTTTGTTGACTTGGAAAAAGTAAAGTTGGTTTTTGATTTAATTGAAACCATCGTCCAGAAAAAAATTAATACCGTGGTCGTGGCCATTGATTTGCACAAAAATCCCGACCTAATAAAAAATCTCTATAATTGCCTTCCCCTGCAATTTACCCTGGCGGAGCTACCCACTTTCTACGAACGTATTACTGGCAAAATTCCCGTTTCCATGATTGAGGAGGTCTGGTTTTTAGAGAACTTGATGCACAAGCAAAAGGACCTCTATGAAGCCCTCAAAAAATTCGTGGATGTCTTGGTAGGCCTGACCGCCTTTTTAATAACCCTGCCCCTCTACCCTTTAATCGCCCTGGCCATCAAGCTTAATTCCAGAGGCCCGATTTTTTATACCCAAAAAAGAGTCGGCCAAGACGGACAAATTTTTACCATCTACAAGTTCCGCTCTATGGTCACGGGCGCCGAAAAAAACGGCGCGCAATGGGCGCAAGAAAATGATCCGCGCATTACCGTGGTTGGTAAATTTTTACGCCTTACTCGCTTGGACGAGATTCCCCAACTGCTTAACGTGGTGAAAGGAGAGATGTCCATTGTCGGCCCGCGACCGGAACGTCCGGAGTTCGCTTTTGACAATAACACCCTGGCCAAATTGCCTTTCTATCAAATCCGCCACTTGATAAAGCCGGGGTTGACCGGCTGGGCGCAGATTAAATTCCATTACGCCAGCTCGGAAAAAGACACTTTGGAAAAATTGCAATACGACTTATACTACATTAAGAATAGATCCTTAATTTTGGACTTGGCCATTATGCTTCGCACGGCTAAAATTCTTTTAAGCCGCGAAGGGAGATAGGAATTAATTTTAAACGCGGCAAGATGTCGCTTTTTGATGATAAAAAAAATCAAGCAGAGGACCTATAGATTGCTTCGCTGGAGCGAAAAGTATGCAAAAACCGATATGGTCTATTTGGCTCACGGCGGTTTTTGGCTAACACTCGGTCAAATTATTTCTTCTGCCTCGTCTTTTTTGCTTGCCATCGCCTTCGCCAATCTTCTGCCCAAGGAAATTTATGGAACTTACAAATATATTCTCTCTGTTTGCAGCATTTTAACGATACCGACGCTTTCGGGAATGAACACGGCCATCGTCCAAGCTGTGGCGCGCGGCTATGAAGGTTCTTTTATCCAAACTTTAAAAATAAAAATCCGCTGGGGAATGCTTGGCGGATTGGCAAGTTTAATTTTAGCCGGCTATTATTATTTCCAGGGCAATACAACTTTAACCATTTCTTTTTTAGTCTCAACGGTTTTTCTACCGTTTATGGATTCGTTTGCAATCTATGATTCTTTACTCCAGGGCAGGAAGCTTTTTGGCATATCAACAAAATATGGAATCTTCTCCCAAATCATCGCCATTGCCTCGCTAGTTGCTACTCTGTTTTTAACCAAAAATCTTTTTTTGATTCTACTCGCCTATTTTATCCCTTGGACATTGGTGCGTTTTATTTTTTTTAAACTCACTCTCAAAAAATTTCCACCCAACCCTCAACAAGACCCAAAAACAATCTCCTATGGCAAGCATTTAAGTTTAATTGGAATCATTGGCACGGTGGCCGCCTATCTAGACCGCATTTTAATCTTCCATTATTTAGGCGCGGCCGAAGTGGCAATTTATTTAATCGCCATAGCGCCAATTGAACAGATAAAGGGATTGTTTAAAAATATCCCAACATTAGTCCTGCCCAAACTTGCTCAACGCTCTTTTGAGGAGATAAATTCTGTTCTTTATAGAAGACTTCTTCAATTATTTTTAATCGGGGGTGGCATTGCTTTGATTTATATTCTCATTGCTCCTTATTTTTTTAAAATCTTTTTTCCCAAATATATAAGTTCCATAAACTTTTCCCAGCTCTATGCCCTAGCAATAATACTGCTGTCTCCTATTTCTTTTTTGAGCGGGATAGGACAAGCAAAATTAACCCTAATGCCAAAAAGTTATCTCTATCAAGCCAATTTATCATCTCAAATTTTATTAATAATTATGCTTTTGTTCTTGACCCCCGCTTTCGGAATAATCGGGGTCGTTGGCAGCAGATTGACTTATCTTGCGTTCACAATTATCATAAATTTATTCTTCTTTAGAAAAATAATAAAATTTTACGCTCTAGATAAAACGCAAAAATAAATCCAAAATGAACAAGAAAACAAAACTGCGCATAACCTTAATCTATCCAGGCATTGCCACTTGCGGATTTGGCCAAGCCGGGAAAAGTCAGAGCGGCGAAGTGAATTGGATTCATCATGGTTTGGCATCCATTGGTGCCCAACTCAAAAACAAGGGTTATAATGTTCATCTTATTGATATGAGAACATTGAATTCATGGGATGACTTTAGCGAGGTTATAAAAAATCTAAAAACAGACGTGATAGGCATCTCCATCTCAAACCCCGATTTTAAAATAGCAAAAGAAGCCATAAAAATCATAAAAAAAATAAAGCCATCAGTTATAATAGTTGTCGGCGGGTTAAACCCGACCATTTTCCCCGACACCTATAAAGATTTTGACGAAGTTGATTATGCAATAACCGGCGAAGGCGAAATAACCTTCCCGAAAATAATCCGGATCATAGAAGACGGCGGCACGCCTCTGGAAAAAATTAACAAAGGAGAAAAACCAAATTTAGATGAATTGTGCTGGGCCGACAGAGAACTTTTTGATTACTCTCGCGAATTAAGCTGCCACTATGTGCCAAACCAAAAACCGCCAACTGTAACAATGATTGCTGGACGTGGATGCATATATCAATGCACTTATTGCCAGCCGGCCGAAAGCTTGACCTATGGCAAACCCTATCGCATGAGAAGTCCGCAAAACGTAATCGCAGAACTCCGTATATTAAAAGACAAATTCAACTTTAACAGCATCACATTCTGGGACGACACCTTTACCTTGAATCCCAAATGGATTTTTGAATTTTGCGATCTTTACGAAAAAGAAAAATTTAACGCTACGATTGCGGCTTGCAGTAGAGCCGATATCATTTGCCGGAATGAAGATATGGTCAAACGTCTAAGCGAAATTGGTCTTGATTGGTTTATGATTGGCTTTGAAAGCGGCAGTCAAAGGATTTTAAACCTTATCAAAAAAGGGACCACAGTTGAACAACATTATAAATCAGCGGAAATATGCCGTAAATACGGTATAAAAATATTAGGCAGTTTTATGTTCGGACTCCCGACAGAAACTAAGAAAGAACAACTGGCGACCGCTAAATTAATAATGGATATAAAACCGGAACACTCAAGTCCTTTTTACTTTTTACCTATCAAGGGCACGGAAATCTACGATCTCTGTGTGGAAAAAAATCTTATTCCAGAAGGTTTCGACCCGTTTAATATCGAGAGAACCGGAGTATATAAGCCTAGAATTAAGGGGGTAGATTATAAATTTCTGAATAAGATAAGAATGAAAGTTACGGGAATAGAAAAAAGAACAATCCCCTATCGGCTCCTGGGGCTTATCCGCCATCCATCAAGAATAATCCCCGCCACAAAAAGAATTATCAGAACTTACGCCTTACGATAAGCCGCCTTTTTCTATACATTTTGGGAAAACCTTTCAGGGCGGCGTATCTGGACTTCATTCTAATTTTTACTGCGTTGTTAAGTTTATACCGCGTGATTGTCTTTATAAGATCCTTAAAAGCCCACCAAATACGAAACCAAACAATTGCCTTAAAATTTTTTAAACAAAACTTGACCGACATATTTTTGATCAAAGTAAAAATCTGATTGCGCCTACAAAGAAATGCAACCCAATCATTATTATGCGATGAGCCATGGCCAATGTGATAAACAACCGCAGATGTGATATACATACATCTAAAACCAGCCAGTTGGGCCCTGAAATTCAAGTCAACATCTTCGTAAAAAGCAAAAAAGTCTTCGTCAAAATAACCAATTTCATCAAACAACTTTTTTTTGTATAAAGCCGCAGCTCCACACGGGCCGAAAACCTCGATTTCTTCGTCAAATTCTTTAGAATCTTTTTGATGATGACCGCGCCTATAAGCCACGCCGTTTATATAAAGTCCGTCACCGGCGCTGTCAATGATGTCTCGCTGGTCAAAACATAAAATTTTGCTGGCAAAGAAATAATATTGCGGGTATTTCTCTGTGGCTAATTTTAAATTTTGAAGCCAATCCGGATGCGTCTCAGTGTCGTTATTCAAAAGCACTATCCATTCTCCCCTTGCCTTTTTTATACCGACATTGACCGCCTTTGAAAAGCCGACGTTGTCCGGTAGAGCGATAATTCGAACTTCGGGATAGTTTTCCCTAAGGAATTCCGTCGAACTATCTTGCGAGCCATTGTCAATCAAAATTATCTCAAAGTTTTTAAAACTCTGATTTCTTAATGAATCAAAGCAGGTTTTCAAATACTTTTTCCCATTCCAATTGGGAATAATTACGGAAATTTTCGGCTGGTTCATATTTTTATAACTCTTAATTCTACATACATCGTCCGTACTATGTTCCAAAAATATTTCATGAATAGTTTTTTCTTTAAAGGCAGGAAGCGAAGCCATCTGCTAGACCAAATATAGGCAATCTTGATGGTTTCGAAATTAGCCTTCAAGTCGTAATCAGGTAGTCCGAGATTTTTTATATTTGCTTTAGAAAAATAACGAAAGGTTTCTTCCGTAAAAAAAGACTTGTGGGTTGGGTCCTTAAAGGCTCCGATAGATTTAAAATAAGGCACTTTTATTTTGACCAGGGATCCATTTTTACAAACCCGATAAATTTCCTCCATAATTTTTACCGTGTCGTTAAGATGTTCCAAAACGTGCCCAGCGTAAACTTCTTTCACAGAATTGTCGGCAAGAGGAATTCCCTGGTTCAAATCCCAAACCAAGTCAACGCCATTCAATGATATTACATCAATATTCAAAAACCCCCTTAAAACTTTTTCGCCACCGCCAAGGTTTAATTTAACGTTCCTATAGTCTAGCGGTAATTTGTTTTTTTTCTGGTTCATAAATTATTTAGTATTCTTCGCAGAGTAGAAATGCTGGCTTCATAAGAATATCTTGCCTTTACTGTTTTCTGCCCTGCCTTTCCAATTTTTTTTAATAAATTACGATTATTATAAATCCTTTTTAT
>JAKAHN010000043.1 GCA_021814895.1 bacterium | reverse complement strand
CGATCTACCAATATGGGTAATTCTAATAAACGACGACTCAATATGTTTATTGATGATGGTTTTGACAAAGCTCTCGCTAGAGCAAAGGCTTCGCTCGGCGCGGCCACTGATTCAGAGGCTGTCCGAAGGGCAGTTGAGTTTATGGGTTATGTGGGCCCATTAATGAAAGATAACGAGTTTTTTTGGAGACCAAAAGGCGGTGGCACCGAAACACAAATAATCATCCTTTGAATTTTCCTTTGGCGGGTCTGTTTAGGCTCGCTTTTTCTTTTCACAAATCAAAGTGAATCATTCTTAACTCCCGATGGGCGATTCTCTTTCTATCCCCTACTGCCAATCAAATATTTTTTCGGGTTTTCGTCTAAGTCAATGAAATCATCAGCTGACTCAATGAGTTTTGCCGAAGTTGATTTGCCGAACGATACCACTTCAACCTGACAACCTTCATTTGTTTTCAAATATTCAACCAAGGGCACGAAATCTCCGTCACCGGAAATTAAAATTACCGAGTCAAGTTTCGGTGCCATTTTGATTGCGTCAACAGCTAATCCTACATCCCAGTCGGCTTTTTTAGCGCCACCGGCGAATATTTGCAAATCTTTTGTTTTGGCTTCAATGCCCATTTTGCCAAGAGCCTCAAAAAAACCTTTCTCGTCTCCCGATTCGGTTGTTATAACATAAGCGATCGCTCTGATCAAAGATCTGCCGGCAAGGGCTTCTTCAATAACTTTCCCGAAATTAACTTTAGCATGATATAAATTTTTTGCGCAGTGATAAAGATTTTGAGTGTCAATAAAAATTCCGACGCGTTGTTCTTTGTGTTTTATTACAGTCATTTAAATGGATTTATGATTTAAGATTTATGAATTATGAAAAATCTAATCATAAAAAATTTAATAATAATTTGTAAAAGACTTTTAAATATTTTAAAGAGCGCCAGTTAAATCATACCGCATTTAGCGGTTTTTATAAAAACCAAAAGCTTTTAAGTTCAGGGAGCTTAAAAAGCTATTTTCTCAAATCAAGTTTTTTGAGAATTGTAGAGTACCTACGAGGATGATATTTTTGTAAGTATTTTAAATGTGATTGGCGGTTTGCGATCATTGAAAGCAGGCCACGTCTGGAATGATTGTCTTTCTGATTTTTTTTGAGGTGTTTAGTAAGTTCCTCAATTCTTTTTGACAAAATTGAAACCTGGACTTCAGCCGAACCGGTGTCTTTTTCGTGAGTCCCAAACTCTTTTATAATTTTTTGTTTTTTTGTTGCGGTTAATGCCATAACAAGATACTAGCATAAATAGCGAAAAAATGCAACCTCACCCCTTTCCCGCTTTCCTTGTAAATTAGACTTATTATTAATTTTATAAAACACAGCAAGGTCGTAGATTTACGGTCTCGCTGTGTCTATAAACCTTTAAATTCTTAGTTTTTTAGTTGTTTTCTTCACTTTCAAGAGCTTGAGACACGGCTGCGGTATTTTCATACTTACCACTATCAATTACGGCTATTCCTGAACTTGAGTAAGCTGGTTGACAAGCATTTGCACTCTCAACACAACCGATTTCTATGTAGATGTCCTTACCTACGTCACCTTTAGATGGTATCCACACCCCCTCTCCGTCATTTTTTGCGTTTTTAGATATGACGCGGACAAGTTCAAAAGTTCTCGGATTGTCGTTTGTTTTTTTGATTAAGTTTATACTCACTGTTGGCCAAGGATAATTAGAAGTTGTCCAGCGTATAATTTGTTTGGTACCAAGATCGGTTGTTAAAATATCAGGAGAAACTATGGCAATAGCCGCGGCTTGGGCTATTGTCGCAGATTTTTTTTCATAAGATCGACTATTGTTAGTTATGAGTATTGTTGTAACCACTGTGCCAAGTAAAACCACAGCCAATAATCCTATAAAAATTGAAGTTTGTTTTTTCATAAAAAAAATATTTAAGCCGACTACTAATAATAAAATTATATCATATCAAATAAATCAGTCAAGTATGAATAACTTAATAGTCATTTAACCATTGTTTCAAATAGCCTTGTTAAATTTAATTGCTGGGTCCGGACATGGTTAATTTGACAGACTTTTTCGTTGTGATATAATACTCTCAAAGTTCGCCAAAAGCGGGCTTTTATTGTTAATACGCATAAAAAATATACTTGATTGTAAATATTATAAATTAATTTAAAACAATATGTTATTTGATTTGAAAGTAATTAATTCAGTTTTGGAACAACTTGAAGAAGAGCGTGGCATTCCTCGCGCCAAGGTAATGGAAGCAATTGAAGCCGCTCTTGCTACTGCATATAAAAAAGAGTACGGAAAAAAAGGTCAAATTGTCAGAGCTAAATTTGATCCCGGAACCGGAGCGACCGAATTTAATCAGGTTAAAATTGTCGTTGATGATACTAAAGTAATTGTCAGACCGGAGGGCGAAGAAGTTCTTCGGGCAGATGATGATGACAGGATTTTTTATAATGCCGAGCATCATATTTTGATTGATGACGCAAAGAAGATAAAAAAAGACGCTGCTGTGGACGATGAGATCGTTTTCTCTCTGGAAAATAAAGGTGATTTTGGCCGAATTGCCGCTCAAACTGCCAAGCAGGTCATTATCCAAAAGATTCGCGAAGCCGAGAAAAATTCAGTTATAGCAGAATACGGTGAACGGGAAGGTGAAATTGTTTCCGGCACAGTGCAGAGGATTGAGCGAGGTAATATTTTTGTCGATATGGGGCGAGCGAACGGTATTTTGTCTTTTGAAGAGCAAATTCCTGGCGAGCGTTTTCGCCAAGGCGAAAGAGTCAGAGCTTACCTTTTTAAAGTTGAAGACAGTCCTCGCGGAGTTTTCTTGAAACTATCTCGCTCTCATCCGAAGTTTATTTATGAACTTTTCAAAATTGAAGCGCCGGAAGTGGCTAACGGCATTGTTGAAATCAAGGCTATTGCCAGAGAACCTGGTTCGCGATCAAAGGTGGCTGTTCATTCAAACGATGAGCATATTGACCCGGTAGGTTCGCTTGTCGGCCAAAGAGGGGTCAGAGTGTCAACGGTTATGAGCGAGTTGGGCGGTGAGAAAATAGATATCATTGAGTGGTCGGCTGATGTGGCAAAATTTATCGGCGATTCTCTGTCTCCGGCCAAAACTTTGGAAGTTACTGTGGATGAGGCTGAACATAAGGCTGTGGTAATGGTTTCTGAGGACCAGCAGTCGCTTGCTATCGGCAAAGGGGGACAAAATGTCCGTTTAGCCGCCAAACTTACCGGTTGGAAAATAGATATTCGTTCTGTGGCCGGCGAGAAAGTTGCTGAGTCTGATGATGCTGAAGTTGAGGTCTTTGATGGCACTTCTTCTGAAGAAAAAACTGAAAAGATTAAGATTAAGGAAGAGAGCGAATCAGCCGAAGAAAAAGTAGAAGAAAAAAAAGAGGGAAAGGATAAAAAATAAAAATAATTAAAATAGTTTAAAACACAAAACACCATTGCGAAGCAATGGCGTTTTGCTATTCCAAAAACTTCCCTATTCAAATATAATAAGATTATGAAAAACTACAATTCGCTTTTGAAAGAAATTATGGAAACCGGTATTGACCGAGATGGTCGTAACGGTAAAACGAGGGGTTTGTTCACTAAACAGCTTCGTTTTAAAATGGCGGATGGTTTTCCGGCAACGACCACTAAAGAGTTGGCTTTTTGGGCGGTAGCGGATGAATTGTTGTGGTTTATGTCCGGTTCAAACGATAATAAAATTTTGGAGCGTTTAGGTTGCAAGATTTGGACAGCCAACGCCAATGCCGATTATTGGAAACCAAAAGCGAAATTTGAAGGCGACCTCGGCCGGGTTTACGGCGTTCAATGGCGTGATTGGCGAAAGCCTGACGGCGGGAAAGTTGATCAGTTGAAAGATGTGATTGAAAGAATAAAAAAAGATCCGAATGACCGCCGGTTGATTGTGACCGCCTGGAATCCCGGAGAGCTCCAGGAGATGGCTCTACCTCCCTGCCATATGATGTTTCAATTTTATGTGGCAAATGGAAAACTTTCTATCCATATGTTTCAGAGAAGTTGCGATATGTTTCTTGGTGTGCCGTTTAACATCGCTTCATACGCTTTATTGCTTCATATTGTCGCTCAAATGACAGGCCTAATACCCGATGAGTTAATTTTAACCTTAGGCGATGTCCATATTTATCACGACCATTTTGACGCTGTGGCCGAACAATTGAAACGAGAACCGATGCCCTTACCCCAACTTTGGCTTAATCCTGAAATAAAAACTCTTGAGGATATCAACATCAATAAACTTAAAGTGCCAAGCGATATTTTCAAATACGTGAAGCTTCAAAATTACCAGCATCATCCGCCGATAAAAGCAAAGATGGCTGTGTAATCAAAATCGCCCTACAATTGCTGGGCGATTTCCCAAAATAACATTTTCATTATTTTCCACTTGAGCCAAAGCCGTTCTCTCCCCTATCGGATTCGGAAAGTTTTTCTACTTCTTCAAATTCAATTTTTTCCACTTGTTGGATTAAAAGCTGAGCGACCTTATGGCCTTTTTCAAAACTGAAAAATCTATCAGAAAGATTCATAATACCGACATGCATCTCTCCCCGATAGCCGGAATCTATTACTCCTCCGAAAGTTTTTATGCCGTATTTATGAGATAGGCCACTTTTATCCCAAATAAGTCCGACGTAGCCGTCGGGGATTTCAATTGACAGTCCGATTGGCACAGAACGCCGTTCACCGGGACTGAGTTCAAATGGTTCTATTGTAAACAAATCAACCCCGGCATCGCCTTTGTAATTGTTTTTTGGCACAACGGCGTTCGGATTCAATTTCTTAAATTTAATTTTCATCTTTTTTATTAAACCTGTCTTTTTTATAATTTTCAATCTCGGGATTGAGTATGACCAGCTTTACTCCGCTCTCTTTAAAAACTTCCTTTGTTTTTTTACTTACATGATAATCTTTTAGAGTCACCACTTTTTTTATGCCGGCGTTGATAATCAGATAAGCGCAGTTGTAACAAGGGACCATATGGTTGTATAAAGTTGCGCCGTCTACAGATACACCAACCCTGGCCGCTTGAGCGATGGCGTTGGCTTCGGCATGAACGGTGCGAATGCAATGCTCCGATTCAGTGCCGTCCTCGTTTATCACCTTGTGCATTTCATGCCCGACTTCATCGCAATGAGGCAGTCCTATCGGCGACCCGACATAACCTGTTGCCAAGATTCTTTTATCTTTGACGATTACGCAGCCACTTCGCCCGCGATCGCAGGTTGCCCTACTGCCGACCAATTCGGCGATATTCATAAAGTATTCATCCCACGAAGGTCGTTTATGTTCATTGTTTTTTTTCATAGCAAAGATAGTATAATACACTCAATGAAAATTTTCATCATTTCCGCAATATCAGCAGACGGTTTTATTGCAAAAGATCCAATTGCGCCGTCAACCTCTTGGACCAGCGCCGAGGATAAAAAACATTTTAGCGAAATAACCAAGCGCGCCGGCGTCATTGTAATGGGCGCAAAAACATTCGCTACCATAGGCAGAGCTTTGCCCGGCAGAAAAACGATAGTTTACTCAAATACGCCGATAAATGTGACTGGTATTGAGACTACCTCTTTAGCGCCAGCTGAGCTGATTAAGCAATTGGAACAAGAGGGATTTAAAGAGGTGGCGATTTGTGGCGGGACGACAATTTACACGATGTTTATGAAAGCAGGAGTTGTTGATTCGCTTTATCTAACAATTGAACCGGTGATTTTTGGTTCAGGCATTCCCCTATTCAAAGAAACGTTAGATATAAAAATGGAATTGTTAAATTTTGAGAAAAGAGGCCAATCAATTTTTGCGGAGTACAAAATAGTCTAGTGATTTAAAAATAAAAGGCCAAGTATAGCGCCTGGAAGAGATATCCCCCAAAAGGTTTTTTCGGTTTGTGAATCTATTTAAAATTTAATGGAATTTGACTAGTAGAAATATAAATAGAAAAATTAAACATCAGGTATATTATTATAAGCATTAATATCCCGAGTGTAATTTTGCCAATATTTTTTTCAAAAGATCCTTCAATTAATGTCGATAAAAAAATAATAAAAAGTCCAAACCAAATTAATCCATAAAGCATTGTTCCAATAGTCAGAAAGCCGTAAAAAAAGTTTTTGAAAAATAATAAAATTACTCCAACGCTAAATAAAATAATCACCTTTTTATTGGAAGCGGTCAGAATACCCCGTCCGCTTGCGGCGGGGATGAATGACCGCATATAATTAGAGCGAGCGGAGCTCGCTCCTATCCAACAAAGTTTTCCC